>JBEVGZ010000128.1:0-4557 GCA_040511515.1 Microterricola sp. | reverse complement strand
ACGGCCCCGTGCGCTGCACACGCTCGCCGCGCTGCCCCGACTCGCCTCAGGCAAGCCGGACCGGGTCGGGTTGGCGGCGCTGTTGGGCGGGCGCGGGGACTAGCCCGCCGTGATGCCGCCCAGCCACGATTAGCATGGAGTCGTGGCAGCATCCTCCCGGCCCTCGCGGCCCAAGCAACAGCGACTCAACCCAGCAGGCAGCGGCAAGACCGGCAGCAGGCCGGGCGCAGGCAGGACCGGAAACGGCAAGCCGGGCTCGACGCAGCGGGCGGCGGCCGGCGACTGGATCTCTGGCGCGCGCCTGCGCACGCTGCCACTGGCGATCGCCCCCGTCGCGCTCGGAACCGGGGCGGCCGTCGTGGCCAACGGCAACGGCCACTGGGAGCCGGTGCTCGCGGTGCTCTGCCTCGTCGTCGCGCTCTGCCTGCAGATCGGCGTCAACTACGCCAACGACTACTCCGACGGCATCCGCGGAACCGACGATCACCGCATCGGCCCTGCCCGCCTCACCGGGTCCGGCGCCGCCCAGGCGAAGCAGGTCCTGGCCGTCTCGCTGGCCTTCTTCGGCCTCGCGGCCCTGGCCGGGCTCGCGGTCGTCATCATCACCCAGCAGTGGTGGCTGCTTGCGGTCGGGGCCGCCGCCATCGCCGCGGCATGGTTCTACACCGGTGGCAAGCACCCATACGGCTACTACGGGCTCGGCGAGGTCTTCGTCTTCGTGTTCTTCGGCCTCGTCGCCACCTGCGGAACGACGTGGGTGCAGGCGGGAGCCGTCAACACCGAGAGCTGGCTCTCCGGCGTCGGGATCGGGCTCATCGCCTGTTCCGTGCTGATGGTCAACAATCTCCGGGACGTCGAGCCCGACACTGCAGCGGGCAAGCGCACACTCGCCGTGCTGGTGGGCAAGACCGCGGGACGCGTGCTGTTCTGCGTGTTCCTGCTCGTGCCGTTCCTGATCGCCGGCTTCTTCGCCCTGATCTACCCGTTGGCGCCGCTGACCTTCTTCGTGCTGCTGCTGGCGCTGCCGGCCGCACTCATCACGCTCACGGCGAAGACGGCGAAGGAGCTGATCTTGGCGCTCAAGCTCACCAGCCTCGTTGCGCTCGGCTACGGCCTGGCGCTCGGGGCCGCGTTCGCGTTCTGAGCGCGACGTTGCTGCCCGGCGGGCGCCGAAGTGCGTAGCCGGTTCGCGGCGGGCTAGTTCTTGTCAGAGCCGGAGTCGGCGACGTGCTGGGCGTCGAGCGCGGCATCCTCTGCCTCGTCGTCCTCGCGCACGGTCGGCTTCTCGGCGTGACGCACCTCGTAGAGTTCGCGGGCGACCTCTTCGCGCGGGCGGCGCAGGAAGATGTACGAGACGCAGAGGCCGATCACGGCCGCGATCAGCGTGGCGATCCACGGGTTCACCTGAATGAACAGCAGCGCGAACAGGGGCACGAAGAATGCCAGCAGTCGCACGACGGTGAAGGTGATCCAAGAGCGCTTATTCACGCCTTCAGTCTACGGCGGCGACTGCTGAACAAGAGCCGTGCGCGCACCGCGCGGACCGCCAGCTCGCTCCCACCCTTCCGGCCTAGACTGGGGGCATGACCCGCCTGCTTGTTGGACTCGCAGTCGCGACCGTGGTGCTCACGGTGTACGCGCTTGTCGATGCCGCGCTGTTCGATCGCAATCGCATCCGGGGCCTGCCGCGTTTCGCGTGGATCCTGGTCGTACTCTTCGTTCCCATCATCGGTCCGCTGCTCTGGATCGTCGTTGGCCGTGGCCGTCGCAACTCCGTGCCGCGTCAGCCGCGCACGATGGCACCGGACGACGACCTCGAGTTCCTCGGTCGTCTCGGCCGCGACGCCGAGCAGGAGCAGCGCATCCGCAAGCTCGAGGAGGAGCTCGCCGAACTCGACGGCGGCCCGGCATCCGCGTCTGACAAGCCCGCGGATGACAGGGCAACCCCCGACGCGAAGCCGAAGCCGTCCGGCGACGCCGATGGCACAGGCGATACCCCCGGCGCACCCGGTTCGCGGGATGCCTGAGGCCAGCGAATCCCGTTCGGCCGACGGCGCTGACGGCCACGCGCGCAGCACTGGCCAGTCACCCGCGAGCGGGCAGCCGCTGAACAGTGGCAGCCCGGCAAGCGACTACGCCTGGGCGCTGTTGAGCGAGTTCGTGCGCCTCGGCGTGCGGCACATCGTCGTCAGCCCCGGCTCCCGCTCGCAGGCCCTCGCCCTCGCGGCGGCCGAGCTGGAACGCCTCGACGCGGTGCAGCTGCACGTGCGCATCGACGAGCGCAGCGCGGGTTTCACCGCACTCGGCCTCGGCGTCGAAAGCGGCGCCCCCGCACTCGTCATCACCACGTCCGGCAGTGCGCCGGCGCACCTGCTGCCGGCCGTGCTGGAGGCCAGCCACGGCCGGGTTCCGCTCGTCGTGCTCTCGGCCGACCGCCCAGACGAGATGCGCGGCATCCGTGCCAATCAGACGACGGTGCAGCCTGGCCTCTTCGGCACAGCCGTGCGACTTTCCCAGGACGTTCCAGCTCCGGCGGGCGATCTGGCCGAGCGCTCGGATGCTATGGAGCGCGCCCGATCCGCCTGGGCGGCGGCGATCGGCGCCCCGGAACCCGGCCCCGCCCACCTCAACCTCGCGCTGCGCGAACCGCTCTCCGCTCCGATTCCGGATGCCGCGCTCGCATTGTTCGCCGCCGAGCGTGCCGCTGCCGTCGCTGACGCCAGCGCTGACAAAGCAGACGGCACCGCATCGGCGGCAGCCACGGTGGCCACCGAGATTCCGCGCGGACCCGGCACCGTGGTCGTCGCCGGCGCCGGCGCGGGTGCCGAGGCGGAGGCATTCGCCCGTGCCGGTCACTGGCCCCTGCTGGCCGAGGTGTCGAGCGGGGCGCGCTTCGGCCCCAACCTCGTCGTCGCGGCCCGCGAACTCCTCGGATCCCCGGAGTGGGCGCCGGAATTCGGCGACACAGTCGAGCGCGTCGTCGTATTCGGCCACCCGACCCTCAGCCGTGAGGTTCCGGCGCTCATCGCCCGCCCCGATGTTGCGACGGTCGTCGTCGATGCCGTCGGCCGCGAGTGGTTTGATCCATCGCGCAGCGCCACACGCGCCGAGCACGTCACCACTGCGTCAGGAGCCCCGAGCGCCGAGGAGCGCCGCTGGGTCGGCCGCTGGGTACATGCCAGCAGGGGCATACGGGATGCGGCTGCGTCGGCCGGCGCGTCGGCCACCGACCCCGCGGAGTCCGGCACGGCACAGACGCCGCTGCGCAGCGGCGTCGCGCTCGGCGGGCACGTCGAGAACTTCGCCGCGCAGCGAGAGTACGTCGCGGCGGAATTCCGTGCCATCCGCGAGCCCCTCACCCGCAGCAGCCTGGTGCAGGCCGTCTGGGCCGCGAGCTGGCCGCTTGACCGCCTCGTGTTCGGCGCGAGTCGCCTGATCCGCGAAGCCGACCGTGTCGTGCCCGGCAAGAAGATCCCGGTGCACGCCAACCGTGGCCTCGCCGGCATCGACGGCACGATCGCCACCGCCATCGGCATGGCGTTGGCCGCCCCGGCCGGCGCGGGGACGGTGCGCGTGCTGCTCGGCGATCTCGCCGCCCTCCACGACGTGTCATCCCTCTTCTTCGGCGTCGGTGAGCCGCGCCCCCGGGTGCAGCTGATCATCGGCAACGACGGCGGAGGAACGATCTTCGACACCCTCGAGGTCGCGCAGCGTGCTCCGAGCGACGCATTCGACCGCGTGCAGTTCACCCCGCAGAACGCCGATTTCGCAGGCGTAGCGGCCGCGGCCGGCTGGCAGCACACGCTGGTCAGCACCCGTGGTGGGCTGAGCGAGGCGCTGACGGCGCCGATGACCGGTCCGTCGATCATCGAGGTCCCGCTGCCACGCTGAGTCGCCCGGCGACGCTGCGTCCGCGAATCGAGGGTGCGCGGTCCCGCCCGGCACGACAGTATGGGGCTACACCGTTTTGAGGGGAGCCACCGTGGGCCACACAGTACTGGGCATCTGGGATGCCGATCCGAGCGAGAGCCTGCGCGTGCGCCCCGGCTTCGTGCTGGCCGACGTCGACACCGACTCCGCACCGGGCTACTCCGGCGACAAGAAGACGGCGGTGGGGCACCTCGCCGCCGGCGCGGCGGAGCTCGACGGCCTGCAGGAGATGCTCTTCGCCAACAGTCGGCTTGGCGACAACCGCAAAATCCTCCTCGTGCTGCAGGCCATGGACACCGCGGGCAAGGGCGGGATCCTGCGCCACGTCGTCGGCTCCGTCGACCCGCAGGGCGTGGAGATCACCGCTTTCAAGAAGCCGACAGCGGAGGAACTCGAGCACGACTTCCTCTGGCGGGTGCGTCCGCACGCGCCGAGCGCCGGCATGATCGGGGTCTTCGACCGCTCGCACTACGAGGACGTGCTGATCGGCCGGGTGCGCGAACTCGCGCCGCCGTAGGAGATCGAGCGCCGCTACGGCGCGATCAACGCCTTCGAGCAGGAGCTGATCGACGACGACACCACCGTAATCAAGGTGATGTTGCACCTCGGCATGGACGAGCAGAAGGC
>JBEVGZ010000127.1:0-2793 GCA_040511515.1 Microterricola sp. | reverse complement strand
CGCTGCGGCAGCAGTGAGGCGGCGTAGTTGCCGCCGCACTTGGCCGCACCGGTGCCGCCACGGCCCGCACGGGAGTACTCGGTGGAGAGCCAGATGCTCACCGGGGCGACGCCATCGGTGAAGTAGGCGCCGGCCGGGCTGGCGATCACGTAGTAGCCCACCTTGTGCGCGGCTCGCACGCCGAGGAAGCTCTCGTTGGCGATCATGAACGGGCGCAGGTACAGGCTGGTCTCCGGGGCATCCGGCACCCACTGGCCGTCCACGGCGATGATCTGCTTGACCGATTCGATGAAGTCGGCCACCGGCAGTTCGGGCAGGGCGAGTCGGCGAGCCGAGCTCTGCAGCCGTTCGGCGTTCTTCTCCGGCCGGAAGGTCCAGATGGAACCGTCGGCGTGACGGTACGCCTTCATGCCCTCGAAGATCTCCTGGCCGTAGTGCAGCACCGACGAGGCCGGGTCGAGCAGCAATGGGCCGTACGGGGTGACCCGGGCGTCGTGCCAGCCCTCCTCGACGGTCCAGTCGATGGTGACCATGTGGTCGGTGAAGTGCTTGCCGAAGCCCGGGTCGGCGAGGATCGTCTCGCGTTCGGCGTTGGAGCGCGCCGTCTCAGACGGGGTCAGTTCGAATTCGAGGGGGAAGGTGGTGCTCTGCTGGCTCATTGGAGTCCCGTTCGGTTAGGAGAGAGAGTCGGTGAGGCGGGTCACGATGGCATCGCCGACGGCGCTGGTGGATCGTGGTTCCGCGGCGCCGGTGCCGGATGTGGTGCGGGCCGAGATGTCGGCCGTGACGGCGGCGCTCACTCGAGCCGACGCATCCGACAGCCCGAGGTGGTCGAGCAGGAGCGCAACGGAGAGGATCGCCGCCGTGGGATCGGCCAATTGCCGGCCCGCGATGTCTGGTGCCGAACCGTGTACCGGTTCGAACATGCTGGGGAAACGACGGTCCGGATTGATATTTCCGGATGCCGCGAGGCCGATGCCGCCGCTGATTGCCGCTGCCAGGTCAGTGAGAATATCGCCGAAGAGGTTATCCGTGACGATGACGTCAAATCTACTCGGATTTGTGACGAGAAAAATCGTCGCCGCGTCCACGTGCAGGTAATCGACGGCCACATCGGGGTATTCGGCGGCCACCTCGGTCACGATGCGCTGCCAGAGGCTGCCGGAGAAGACCAGCACGTTGGTCTTGTGCACGAGGGTGAGGCGCTTGCGGGGCCGGTTCCGGGCGACGTCGAAGGCGTAGCGCACCACGCGTTCCACACCGTAGGCGGTGTTGACCGACACCTCGTTGGCCACCTCGTGCGGCGTGCCCTGACGGATGGCGCCGCCGTTGCCCACGTAGGGGCCTTCGGTTCCTTCGCGCACGACGACGAAGTCCACCTCGCCAGGCTCGGAGAGCGGGCTCGGCACCCCGGGGTAGAGCACGCTCGGGCGCAGGTTCACGTAGTGGTCGAGGGAGAAACGAAGTTTGAGCAGCAGGCCACGCTCGATGTTGGCGTTCTTCAACCGCGGGTCCCCCGGCACCCCACCGACGGCGCCGAGCAGAATCGCGTCGTGCTCGATGATCGCAGCCAGGTCGTCGTCGGTGAGAACGTCGCCGGTTTCGAGGAACCGGGTGGCGCCGAGCGAGAAGTGGGTGAGGTCGAAGGTCACCGGCTCGGCCCGGGTGGCAGCGTCCAGCACCTTGAGCGCTTCGGCGACGACCTCGGGGCCGATGCCGTCTCCGGCGATGACTGCGAGCTTGACTGAGCGGGACATGCGGCTCCGATTACGGTGAGGCAGCCGGTGGGCTGGCGAAATGGGCGTGGTACTGGCGTGAAGATTCCCTGCAAATCAACCCTACTGTGCGCGTTCCGCTGTCTATGCTGGAGGACCCTGACCGTGCGCGTCGCCGGCGCGCATGTGCCATTCCCCGCAGAAAGCAGTTCATCATGAGTATCGGATTGGGAATCTTCCTGTTCGTCGTCGGCGCCATCCTGGTGTGGGCTCTGAACATCCAGGTCGACTGGGTCGATCTCGACCTCGTCGGCTACATCCTGATGGGCGCTGGCGCGCTCATCTTCGTGCTCGGCCTGGTGCTGCTCACCCGTCGCCGCAGCAGCATCAGCACCACCCGCAGCGCGGTCGATCCCGTCAGCGGCGAACGCACCGTGCAGCAGGAACGCTCGATCGACGACGTCTAGCCCGCTCGGCCGGGACGCGCGCTCGGCGCCGAACACAGAAAAGCCCCGGATTCGCATCCGGGGCTTTTCTCGTTCGAGGGCTACTCGGTGATGTCGATCGCGACCATGACGTCGGCCGTGATGGCCGAACGCAGCGAGTCGAGCAGGGCCGCGGGCACGGGCGAGTCGACGGTCAGCACGCTCAGTGCCTTGCCGCCGGCCTCGTGGCGGGCGATCTGCATGCCGGCGATGTTGATCTCGGCCTCGCCGAATTCGCGGCCGTAGACGGCGACGATTCCGGGGCGGTCGGTGTAGAGCATCACGATGAGGTGCTCGGCGAACGGCACCTCGACGTCGTAGCCGTTGACTTCGACGATCTTCTCGATCTGCTTGGTGCCCACCAGGGTGCCGGAGACTGAGACCTGCGAGCCGTCGGCGAGGGCGCCGCGCAGGGTGATCAGGTTGCGGTACTCGGGCGACTCGGCCTCGGTGATCAGGCGCACGGCGACACCGCGCTGCTCGGCCAGGAGCGGCGCGTTCACGTAGGAGACGGTCTCGCTGACCACGTTGGTGAAGATGCCCTTGAGGGCGGCGAGCTTGAGCACCGAGACGTCGAATTCGACGATCTCGCC
>JBEVGZ010000126.1:0-4292 GCA_040511515.1 Microterricola sp. | reverse complement strand
GCTTCTCGGGCTACGAGGGCGGGCTCGAGGCCGTATTCGGCCGCGGCCAGATCGTCGCCGGCGTCGCCATGCTCGTCGGCTCGGTGGCCGGCGGTGTGATCGCCCAGGCCACCAACCTCGGCGTTCCCTTCCTGTTGCGCGTCGGCGTGCTGCTGGTGATGTTCGTCGTGGCGTTCGCCCTGATGCGTGACATCGGCTTCACGCCGGAGCGTTCCGTGCACCCGCTACGGGCGACCAGGGAGCTGCTCTCCGCCTCGATCGACGGCGGGCTGAAGAAGCCGCCCGTCCGCTACATCATGCTCGCTGCGCCGTTCACCGCCGGCGTCGGCATCTACGTCTTCTACGCGCTGCAGCCCTATCTGCTCGATCTCTTCGGTGATCCGACGGCCTACTCGATCGCCGGGCTCGCCGCGGCGCTGGTTGCCGCATCGCAGGTGCTCGGTGGCTGGCTCGCCCCGCGTGTGAGGGCGATGTTCCGCAAGCGCACGACCGTGCTGATCCTCAGCGTCGTCATCAGCGTGGTGATCCTGGTGTCGCTCGGCATCAACCGCGTGTTCTGGGTCGCGCTCGTGCTGTTGGCCGTCTGGGGTGTCGTCGCCGCGGCCGCCGGGCCGGTGCGCCAGGCCTACCTCAACGACATGATCCCGTCGAAGCAGCGGGCGACCGTGCTGAGCTTCGACTCACTGATGGCCTCCAGCGGTGGCGTGGTCGTGCAGCCGGTACTCGGACGCTCCGCCGACCTCTACGGCTACCCGGCCTCGCTGGCGTTCGCCGGCCTGATCGAGGCCATCGCCATCCCGTTCCTCTTCGCGAGCCGTCGCCAGCACGCCCCGGCCGATCTGGCGAGCGACGAGGCGGTGGCCGCCGCGGTGCCGGATGCCGCATCCGGCGGCCCGGCGGATGCCGGAGCGAGCGACCCGGGGCCTAGGCCCGATGGGCAGCCGTGAGCCCGTGCTCGTAGGCGAAGATCACGGCCTGAATGCGGTCGCGGAGCTCAAGCTTCATCAGCACCTTGGAGACGTGGGTCTTGACCGTGGACTCGCCGACGTAGAGCCGGCTCGCGATCTCGGCGTTGGAGAGCCCGGCCGCGAGGAGCTGCAGCACCTCCGCCTCCCGCTCGGTCAATGTGGCGATGGCCGAGGCCGCTGAGCCGGTCTGCGTGATTTCGACAGGCTCGGCCGCCGAGGGCTTGCTGGTCGAGTAGCGAGGAACGAGCGTATCGAGACCCGTATCGCCGACATCAGCGCGGGCGGTCGCCGCCTCGATGACGTGCCGCGTGACATCCGGAGAGAGCAGCGCGTCGCCACGTGCCAGCACCTGCACGGCATTGACGAGCTCCTCCGGTGAGGCGTTCTTCAGCAGGAAGCCGCTCGCTCCACTCTGCAGCGCGCTGAACAGGTAGTCCTCGCGGTTGAAGGTGGTCAACACCAGCACGCTCGAGGCGAGCGTCGGGTCGGCGACGATGAGTCGGGTGGCCTCGAGCCCGTCCATACCGGGCATCTGCACGTCCATGCAGATGACGTCCGGCGCGAGTGCGTGCGCCTGCGCCACGGCCTGCTCGCCGTTGTCGGCCTCGCCGACGACCTCGATGCCGGGTTCCGATTCCAGGATGATGCGGAAGCCGGCCCGCATGAGCTGCTGATCGTCGACGATCAGCACGCGGATGTCGGCAGCGGTCGGTGACTCAGACATTCTCAGTGCTCTCGTTCTGGGCGATTTCGACAGGCTCAATCAACGGGGTAGCAGGCTCAATCAGCGGGTCATCGTCGGTTGAGCCTGTCGAAACCCCGGCCTTCAGCGGAAACCGGGCCCGCACGAGGTAGCCGCCGCGGAGGCGCGGGCCGAGCTCGATCGTCCCGCCGACGGCCGCGACCCGCTCCCGCATCCCCAGCTGGCCGAGCCCGGAACCGGTGGCGCTCTGCCGCTGGGCGCTGGCGCCGACACCGGTGTCGCTCACCTCGAGCTCGACCGCGTCGGGCAGGTAGCGCACCCGCACATCGGCCGTCGCTGCACCGCCGCCATGCTTGCGCGTGTTGGTCAGCGCCTCCTGTGCCACCCGGTACACGCTGAGTCCGATGCCGCCGGGCAGCGCGCGAGCCTCGCCGATGACGCTGAGCGTCGCGGGGAGGCCGTTGTCGGCGGCATCCGCCACCAGATCGGTCAACTGCTCAACCCCGCGCGTGCTGTTGTCGAGGTGGGCCGGCACCGTGCCGGGCTCCGTCTGCTCCGAGCGCAGGGCGCCGAGCAGCAGGTGCAACTCCTCGACGGCGCTGCGGGCATTCTGTTCGATCATGCTGAGCGCCGCGCTGGCCTGGGCCGGGTCGCGGTCGAGCACCCGGCGGGCGGCACCGGCCTGCACGCCCATCACGGAGACGTGGTGGGCGACGACGTCGTGCAGCTCGCGCGCGATGCGCACTCGCTCCAGGGCGACGGCCTGCTGCTGCGTGCGCTCCCGCTCCTCGGCGAGCTCCACCGTGCGCTGCTCGAGCAGCGCTCTGGCGCGCGCCGAGCGGTATGCGGCGTCACCGAAGAACCAGGCGCCACCGAAGTAGAGCAGGTTGGTCATGATGTTGATCAGGCCGTACGCGAGATAGGGCGAGAGGGCGCCGTCACGGGGCAGTTCGGGCAGATAGTCCTGCACGGCGGAGTAGAAGATGAGCTGCCAGAACACCCAGGCCAACATGCCGGAGACGATGATGGCACGCACCACGGTCGCGATGCGGCGGCTGCGGCCCCAGGCGCCGACCGAGTAGATCGCGACGAAGAGACTGATCTGGCTGAACAGCATCTCTCCGGTCTCGAACACGAAGGCGACGGTGAAGGCCAGCGAGGCGACGATCGCGACGGCTTCCGGCCAGCGCCGGCGGAACGCGAGCGGGAGCGTCATGAAGACCACCCAGAGCGCCGACTGCCAGCCGGGGGTGTCCTCGTAGGTGCCGGTGACGCGGAACAGTACGAGACTGATGGTTGTCGCTACGGCCAGCGCGAGCGCCAACAACAGATCGTTGCGGTAGCCGGTGTGGCCGGGCCGCGGCCGCACCCACTCCTCGCCGGCGAGGGGTGCCGCCGAGTTCTGCCTGGCTGCCCCGCTCGGCGCGGTCGTGGCGGTGCTGTCGCTCATGCCTCAACGCTAGCGGGGCGGATGCCGGCGCGAATCCGTCATGCGGGGGATTCCTGCTCCAGCTGGCCGCGAGAAATGGGGGCTGGCGACCGCCGCTGCCGCCGCAGATACTGGGTGGATGAGCACCCACAGCGGCAGTTTTCGGCGCGGGTTGCGGGGCGCGCTGCGCGCGGCGACGACGGTCGGCATTGCGGTGATGCTGCTGTCGGGGTGTGCTGCAACAGCCCAGCCCGCGACTGACGGCGCGGGCGGCATCACGCCTACCAGCGACAGGCCGGTCGCGGAGTCAACGCCATTCCCTGTTCCGGCCCCCGTCGTGCCGGCGCTCCCCGCCGCCGACGGAACGCCGGTGCCTGTGCCGCTCTCGCCCGGGACTCCCGCAGTGCCGGTGGAACCGGTCCGCTGCGTTGACGAGCAGCTCGAACTGGCCGTCGAGGCGCTGCCCGATGAGTCCGGCGCGGGGCAGAGCGGGTTCAACTTGCGCTTCCGCAATGTGTCGGCCGAGGTTTGCACGGTCTGGGGCTGGCCAGGGGTGAGCGCGGTCGACGCGGATGGCGAGCTCATCGGCTTCCCGGCACAGGCGGTCGACGGCGAAGGCGCGCTGGTGACGCTGCCGCCGGACGTCGTTGCGATCTCGCACGTGGCCGTCAGCGCGGCCGGCGCCTACGATTGCCCCGCGGTGACGGCATTCGGGTTGCGGGCGTTCGTCACCTCGGATGGCGCGGGCCCCGGCGTGACTGTCGAACACGAGATCGTCGTCTGCGGCGACGCCACCTCGACCATGAGGCAGAGCGCGTTTGCGGCGGCGTCCTGAGCTCAGGATGGCGCTTGAACAGGGGTTTTCATGAAGCTCTTGTTTAAAGGAAGATATGTTCCTATAGTTCATCCATGGCACGACGACGACCAGGAACGCTGTTCCCCCTCGAGATCGACATTCTGGAGTGCGGTCTCGCGCTGCAGGCGCACGACGGCGACTTCTATGGCTTCGCGCTGGCCAAAGCGATGTCCGGGCGCGAAGATGGCAAGGGGCTGACCGCCCACGGCACGCTGTACAAGGCGCTAGCGCGTATGACGGATGCTGGCCTGCTCGAGTCCTCGTGGGAGGACGCCGAGACCGCCGAGGCCGATGGCCGCCCGCGCCGCCGGCTCTACACAGTGAGCGGGGAGGGCG
>JBEVGZ010000125.1:0-5023 GCA_040511515.1 Microterricola sp. | reverse complement strand
TGGGCGACGGCGCCGCGAAGTCCGGTGAATGCCGCGCAGCTCGCGGCGGCCTCGGGTGAGCAGTAGTCGGTGCCGAGGCTCGCGAGCGCGTCGATGATCGCACCGGCGGCCAGTTGGTTCTCCACGGCGAATCGGATGCCGGGCGCCTCGGCGCCCGCCGCTCCCCCCGTGCCACTTGCGCCACCGGCCGCGACGATCGCGATCATCGCGCGCCGCCCGAGTGCGTGCTGACGCTCGGTGATCCAGCGGGCTGCGGCCGATGCCGTCGTGAAGCCGGCGCTCAGCACGGCGGCTTGCGGCGGCAGAACCGCAAGCAACGCGTCCTGCTGTCGCTGCGACGCGGCGTGCTCGCCGACGGGCAGCCGCTGAGCCGCACGCCAGTCGGCGCCCAGCACATCGACGACGACAACGACGTCGGCGCCGTCGGCGATCCGCTCGGCGCCAACGACGCCCCAGTCGAAGCGGACCTGGTACTTGGACTGGGCTGCTGGGTCGGTGTGCGGGGCGGAAGTCACCCGTCCATCGTGGCACGACGCGTGGTCGTTCGCCGCAGCGCGGGCGCTAGTTGCCGCGGACCTCGGCGTCGTAGCGGGCGAGCGCCTCGGCGTCATCCGCGTGGCGCACCGCGCGGCGGGCGATGTCGAGCGCGCTGACGGGATCGGATTCCGCCTCGGCGAGCATGAGCTGCCGTTCGGCCTCGGCCAGCCGGGTTCGCGCCGGGGCGCCGACGATGCCGCGTCGCTCGACGATGCAGTCGCGGGCGACGGCGATGTGGCTGCGCGCGGCGACGATGGCCCCGTCGAGCGCGAGCCTGGCGTGCTCGAGGCGATCCTGCTGCCCGCGGGCGGCCGCGGTCGCGCTGTCGAGCCGGTCGATCGCGCTGCGCAGGGCGTCGAGATCGGCAAGTGGGTCGGCCATCACGCTGCCGAAGCGGGCGGAGCGGGCGTGCTCGGCGATGGCCATCGCGGCCTGGTCGATGCCCAGGTTCAGCGTCGCTGCCGCTGCGGGGTCGACATGGCCGTCGCGCACCTGTCGCGCCTCCTCGATGCCATCGCGCAGCTGCGCGGCGAGACTCGTTGCCGCCAGCTCGGCGGCGGCAATGCGGGCCGCGGTGGCCTCGGCGGCCGCGAGCGCAGCGCCGGAGCGCGTCACATCGTCGTGGGCGGAGCGGAGCGCATCGGCGACCGGTTCGGCGCCGGCGCCCTGCATCCGCATGGCCGCCGTCTGGAGCAGACCGGATGCCGACACCAACAGCTCACTCGCCTCATCAAGGTGTCGCTCGAGCACGGTGAGGGCCGTCGGTGAGAAGCGTGCGGCGAGAGCGACGCGCACCGCGCGGATCTCGTCGGCGCGGGACTCGGCCTCGGCCAGCTGGGCCTGCACGACGAGGAACTGCTGCGGTGCATTGCGCTCGGTGCTGCGGAGATCACGGAATCGGGCGTCCTCACCGGCGAGCGCGGCATCCGCCGAGTTGCAGAGTTCGATGATCTGGGTGTTCCAGCGTCGGCGTTCGTCGACGGTGTCCGGCTCGGCGTCATCGAGGCGCTGCTGCAGCAGAAACGCCTCGCGGAGCCGGCGCCTGGCGGTCTCGATCGCGCGCCGGTAGTCGACGACGGCGGCGTCTCCGAACTGGGCCATGGCGAAGCCGAGCTCGTCCTCGCTCTCCTGCACCCGATTGTCGGTGCGTACGAGCAGCCCTCCGGCGCGGCGTTGCAGCTCGATGAGGCTCGAGTCGGTGACGGCCTCACGACGCTCGGAACTGCGGCGCAGCGCCGCGATGCCGACGATGGCGATGACGGCTGCGATGGCGAAAATCAGCAGCGATGGCAGCCACCAGAGCGAGTCAGACATGCGGCCAGCCTAGAACGCACGGGTGGGAGCAAGCTGTCTGTCGTCTGTGCGCCCGCGGCACGTCAGCCGTGAGCTCTGCTCGGCATCTCGCCTTCCCGTCCTGGGCCGCGTAACCTCGGCGCATGATCGTGATGCTCAAAGTCGTCTTGGACTGTGACCCGGATGCCGCCTGGCACGCGGTGCGCAGCCCGGCCGCCCTGCGCGAGGTCGTCTCACCATGGCTGGACTTCGCCTCGCTGGAGCCGCAGGGCTTCCCGGCCCAGTGGCCGGAGGGTGAGCACCTGATGACGACGCTCGCGCTCCGCACGATCGCCGTCGGCACCAGCGCGGTCGACGTGAGCTACCCCGGCGGCCTGCCGGACGGCGTTCGCATGCTGCGCGACACGGGCGGCATGCGCAGCGGCCCAGGCGCGATCATCCGCTCCTGGGATCACCGCATGGCCGTCTCACCGGACCCCGCCGGATCCGGCGGCACCCTCTACCGCGACCGGCTGCGCTTCGGCGGGCCGTTCGCCGCGGCATCCTGGTACCCGGCCTGGCTGTTCTGGCAGTGGCGGGGGGTGAGGCTCCGTCAGCTCGCGCCGACGTGGAGTGACGATGGGGCGGCTACAGAACCGCCCGCATCTGCGCCTTGATGATCTCGAAGTCGTTCCTGCTCAGCTCGATGAGGCCGCGGCGTAGCTGGTAGCCCCAGTTCGGCGACGCCGAGGTGAAGTCGAGCACCGGAATGAGCGGGCGCACGGATGTCGGCACCGCGAACTGGTCGTAGTCGACGCGCCTCCGCCACGGCCGGTATGGCTCGCCGAACGCGTTGGTCATGACAGCGCCATCGCCGTCCTGGAACACGGTGTCGTCGGCCACCCGTCCGATTGCGGTGAACTCCCGCAGCGGCTCGCCATCCGGCCAGCTCACCCGCGGCGAGTAGTAGATCAGCCCGTCAGCCTCGCGCAGCTGCGACACGGCCCGCTTCGAGCCGTGGTTGAGCTGTGCGATCCCGAGCGCGACGCCGCGCTGCACGTGATCGCGCTGCACAACCCCGAGCCAGTACCGAATCGCCATGGCTCGATTGTTGCGCATCGGAGCGGGCCGTGACGCCACCGTCGTTCCGTCGGCCGAGCGGCCCGGAGAAAAGGGTGGGGGCTCAGAAAACCAACCCGAATGGTCATCTGAGCCCCTCGACGCACATCTCGCGACGAACGTGTGAAGCCATAGTGGCATAGACCGAAGCCGCAACGGCGAGATTATGCGAGAGATTCTCGGCGTGGCGTCAAAAAAGTTTCGGTGCGTCGGCGAAGCCCGTCAGAGCGCTCTCTCCGCGCGGGTACACCATCGCCAAACGCTGCGTCGGCCGCGTCGCGGCGACGTAGAGCGCCGCTGCGCCGCGCGGCGTCTCTGCGACGATTCCACGCGGGTCGACGATGAGCACGGCGTCGAACTCCAGGCCCTTCGCCTCGCGGGCGGTGAGCACCGCGAGCGGCAGCTCGAGGCCTGCGGCTCCCCGGCCGACGATGCCGCGCCCGGCCGCACGGCTGATGGTGCCGCGACCGGCCTCACCCGTGGCCGCCACGCTGCCCGCCTCGCCGTCCAGCGCCTCGCGCAGGCTGTCGGCGATGTCGTCGACGGAGTCCTCCGGCACGATCACAGCGAGGTTGCCGGCATCCGCCAGCAGCAGCTGCACGGTGTCGAGCACCGCGTCGCCGAGGTCGCCGGTAGCAAGCACCGTGTGGATCGGCCAGTCGCCCTCGCGCACGGCCCGTGCCGGCGTGATGGGCAGCTTGGCGTGGCCGGCAAATGTCTCGGCCGCCCTGGCGATCTGGGCCGGCGTGCGGTAGTTCACGCTCAGCTCCTCGAGCCGCCAGCGGTCGCCGAATCCGGCGTTCAGCGCCTCGGTCCAGCTGCGGGCGCCTGCCGCCGAGCTCACCTGGGCGATGTCGCCGACGATCGTGAACGAGCGCATCGGCGACTTGCGCACGAGCAACCGCCACTGCATCGGCGAGAGCTCCTGCGCCTCGTCGACGACGACGTGGCCGTACGTCCAGCTGCGGTCGGATGCCGCCCGCTCCGCGACGCTCATCCGCTCACCGCGTTCGGCGAAACCGTCGGCGAGCGCCTCGGCGTTCACCATGCCCTCGACGCCCATGTTGCGGATGGCGGCGCGGGCATTCTCGATGTCGGCCTCGCGCTGGCGTTCGCGCTCACGGTCCGCGGCGCTGCGGCGGGCCGGCATGTCGCCGAGCAGCTCCGCGGCCTCATCGAGCAGCGCGACATCGCTCACCGTCATCGGCGCGCTGCGCTCGCGGGCGAGGAGGGCGCGGCGCTCTGGCGTCCAGCGCGGGGTCAGCTCGGCCAGCCACTCCGGCCGTGCGTAGAGGTCGCCGAGCAGCTTCTCCGGCGTGAGCGGCAGCCACGCCGTGTTGAGCAGCACCCGCACCTCGTAGCTCTCGCGCAGGTCCTCGCGGAGTGCGGCGACATCGGAGTCGTCGATGGCGGCCCCGGCCGCGGCCAGTTGGGTCGCCAGCTGGTTGGCCAGCTCGGCGATGGCGTGCTTGACGAAGGTGACGCGGGCGACGTTGTGCGGTTTTCCCGTGCGCTGGGCGCGGTGGATCGCGTTCTCGATCAGCGCCGGCTGCACGGTGAGCGTGTCGCCGTTCACGGCGATCTGCTGCGCCTCGGCCGGGACGCGCTGGCGCGAGCGAACGGCCCGGGCGAGCAGACCACTCATCTCGAGCCGGCCCTTGAGCGCGGCGACATCCGCCCGGTCGTCGGCGTCGGCCTCGACACCGGGGAAGAGCGAGCCGAGCGTGCGCATGACGACGCCGGTCTCGCCGAGCGATGGCAGCACGGCCTCGATGTAGCGCACGAAGGCGGCGCTCGGGCCGACGACGAGCACGCCAGCCGACTTGAGCCGCTCGCGGTTGGCATAGATCAGGAAGGCGGCACGGTGCAGGGCGACGGCTGTCTTGCCCGTTCCCGGCCCGCCCTGCACGACGAGGGCGCCGCGCATCTCGGAGCGGATGATGCGATCCTGCTCGCCCTGGATGGTGGCGACGATGTCGTGCATGTGGCCGGTGCGCTCGGCGGTGAGGGCGGCGAGGAGAGCGCCCTCGCCCTGCAGGGTTCCGGATGCCGCGGCGCTGCCGTGCGCGGCGATGTCGGCCGGGCCGCCCGCCTC
>JBEVGZ010000124.1:0-4282 GCA_040511515.1 Microterricola sp. | reverse complement strand
TTCTTCCGTGCGCCGAAGATCCGGGGGCGCTTCTTCGCCGGAGTCTTCGTCGAATCCGGTGCTGCGCCGCTCGTGTTCGTGTCGTTGCTTGCTTTGTCCACCATTGCTGGGGTTACTCCTTGACCGGTGCGGGCAACCGCGCCACCCGCTCCGGGTACTCTCTCGAGCGAAGATCCGCTTCGCGAACCCCCGCAAATCTATTTGGTGCGCAACCGGCTCGTGGCTCTGGTTGCTACTTCTCTCGGTGCGCGGACCGAATCATCGTGGGTGCTGGGCACCCGTTAAGCCTTCTTGACGTCTGTTCGGGCACCGCCCGAACGACTGAGGCAATTATCGCATGCAATCGCGAAATGGCGCGCGCCACGCGTGGGATAATCCGTCTATGCCCGAAACTGCATCTACGCGTTCCTCCGTGGCCCAGGGGGTCGTGTTCGTCATTCTGGGCGCAATCGGCCTGATCGCAGCATTCGCACTCACGCTCGAAAAGTTCCATCTGCTGCAGGATCCCGGCTCGGTTCCGAGCTGCGATTTCAGCCTGCTCGTGCAATGCGGAGCCAATCTGAACTCCCCGCAGGGCTCGATCTTCGGCTTCCCGAACCCCGTTATCGGGTTGATGGCGTGGCCGGTTGTCATCACGATCGGTGTCGCGCTGATCGGCGGCAGCCGCTTCCCCCGCTGGTTTTGGCTCGGCCTGAACCTCGGCGTGGCCGGGGCCCTCGCCTTCGTCATCTGGCTCATCGGCACGAGCATCTTCGCGCTCTCGACGCTCTGCCCGTGGTGCATGGTGACGTGGGGCGTCGTGATCCCGCTGTTCTGGATGGTCACATTCGACAACCTCCGCACCGGGCGACTCCCCCTGGGTTCCGCGATGCGCCACTTCGCGGCATCCGCATACAGCTGGATTCCGCTCATCACGCTCGGCTGCCTCGTCGTGATCGCCGTCATCGCCCAGCTGCGTCTCGACGTGCTCAACTACCTCTAGGCAAGCACAGGCAAAACGACGGATGCCGCCCAACACGGTGTGTTGGGCGGCATCCGTCGTTCGGTGGTGACTAGCTGAACCAGAGCTGCAGTTCGCGCTCGGCCGACTCCGGCGAGTCCGAGCCGTGCACGAGGTTCTGCTGCACCTTGAGGCCCCAGTCGCGGGCGAGGTCGCCGCGAATCGTGCCCGGTGCCGCCGTCGTCGGGTCGGTGGTGCCGGCGAGCGAGCGGAAGCCCTCGATCACGCGGTTGCCTGCAACACGCACGGCGACGATGGGGCCGGACTCCATGAACTCGACCAGTGGCTCGTAGAACGGCTTGCCCTCGTGCTCCGCGTAGTGCTCGGCGAGGAGCGAACGCTCCGCCTGCAGCATGCGGATGTCGACGATCGAGTAGCCCTTGGCCTCGATACGGCGCAGGATCTCGCCGCTGAGGCTGCGAGCAACGCCATCCGGCTTGATCAGGACCAGCGTCTCTTCGATGGTGCTCATGTGTTTTCTCTCCTTGGGATTTCTGCGGATGAAGTCGTTGTTGTCGCGGTCAGCGTCGCGGTCACTGCTGTGACGCCGCGTGGGCCGCCTTCTGGCGGTCCAGTCGGGCGCCGGTGACCATGCTGTACGCCCACATGCCCGCGAAGAGCGCGCCGACGAAGAACATGGCCGGGTTGAAGAAGCCGCTCAGCACGACGACGCCCTGCACGATCCAGCCGAGCACGTACGCCCATTCGTGACTCAGCAGGCCGATCGTGGCGATCGTGAGCAGGCAGAGGAGGCCGCCGACGGTCAGCATCACCCAGGGCGGCAGCACAGCACCGGGGCCGAATGCGATCACGAGTGCGGCGAGGAAGATCACGACGAGCTCGAAGCCGAGCACGATCGATGCGAGCGAGCGCTTCACGGAACTGTTGCGCGCGGCGCTCACGGGTTCATCCAATCGCCGTCTGCGGCCAGGGTCAGGGCTTCGCCGACGAGGGTGATCGAGCCGGTGACGACGACGGCACGGCGCGGGGCGTCGGCCGCCCAGCTGCGCGCCTGCTCGATCGCCGTCTCGAGGTCGTCGAAGCGGAACGTCGTGTCGTCGCGGCCGATCTCAAGCACCGCGTCACCGAGGTCGTCGACGCCGATGGCGCGCTCGGAGCTCGATCGCGTCACGTGGATGCGCGCGGCGGCCGGAACGATCGCCCGGATGATGCCTGCGGCGTCCTTGTCCTCGAGGATGCCGAGGACGAAGACGATCTCGTCGAAGTCGAAGAAGCTCCGCATTGCGGCGACCAGCGCCTCTGCACCGTGCGGGTTGTGTGCGGCATCCACGATCACGGTCGGCTCGATGCCGACCAGCTGCAGGCGACCGGGCGACGTCACGCCGCTGAGGCCCTCCGTCACGATGTCATCGGCGATGGCCTGGGAGCCGCCGCCGAGGAACGCCTCGACCGCGGCGATCGCGACGGCCGCGTTCTGGGCCTGGTGGCTGCCGTAGAGCGGCAGGAACTGCTCGTTGTAGCTGCCGGCGAGGCCGCGAACGCTGATCAGCTGCCCACCGACGGCCATGGTGCTGCTGAGCAGTTCGAAGCCGGATGCCTCGCCCTGAACGGCCAGCGTCGACTCGGTGAGGTCGACCGCCCGCTGCAGCTCGGCGAGGGCCTCCGGCGTCTGCGCTGCCGACACGACGGCCGCTGACGGCTTGATGATGCCCGACTTCGTCCTGGCGATCTCAACGATGTCGTTGCCGAGCCGACCGATGTGGTCGAGGGCGATCGGGGCGAAGACGGCGACCTGGCCGTCGGCGACATTGGTCGAGTCCCACTCGCCGCCCATGCCGACCTCGACGACGGCGACGTCGACGGGGGCGTCGGCGAAGCAGGCGAACGCGAGCACCGTCAGCGCCTCGAAGAAAGTCAGCGGCACGTCGCCGGCGGCGACGAGCTCGGAGTCGACCATGGCGATGTACGGCGCGATGTCCGACCAGTTCGCCGCGAGTGCCTCGTTGCCGATGGGCTCGCCGTCGATCATGATGCGCTCGTTGAAGCGAACCAGGTGCGGGCTCGTGAGGAGGCCGGTGCGCAGGCCGTGTGCGCGCAGAAGGCTCTCGATCATGCGGCTCGTGCTCGTCTTGCCGTTGGTTCCCGTGACGTGGATCATCGGATAGGAGCGCTGCGGGTCACCCAGCAGCTCCATCACGCGGCGGGTCGGCTCGAGCCGTGGCTGCGGGTTCACCTCGCCGATGCGCTCGAGGAGCGCGCGGTAGACGGCGTCTGCCGCTTCCTCGAACTCGTCATAGATGTTCTCGCTCATGCCTTCTCCACCTCAATTGCAACGGAGGCGCCTCCGGCGAGCTGCAGCAGCGCTGCGCCGCCGGCGGCCCCGTTGACGGAAACGTGCGTCGCGAGGGTCTCCCCCGCGATCAACTCTGCGTGCTGCTGCACGGCGGCACGGCCGTCCTCCGAGACGCCGAGCGTCAGCCGGATGCGATCGCTGACCTCGAGCCCGGCAGCCTTGCGGGCGTCCTGGACGGCCCGGATGACGTCGCGGGCCAGGCCCTCGGCCTCGAGTTCGGCCGTCGTGGCCGTGTCGAGCAACACGAAGCCGCCGCCCGGCAGCAGGGCGAGCGCCTGGTCGGCACCCCCGGACGCCGTCTCGAGCACGAGCTCGTACTCGCCGGCGACGAGTTCGACACCGCCGGCGGTGACGACGCCGTCGAGCTCGCTCCAGTCGCCGTTGCGGGCGGCCTGGATGACCTGCTGCACACCCTTGCCGAGGCGCGGGCCTGCGGCACGGGCGTTGACGGTGAGCTTGCTGGTGATGCCGTATGCCGCTGCGCTGTCATCGGCGAGCTCGACGAACTCGACCGACTTGACGTTGAGCTCCTCGCGCACGATCGCTGCGAACTCGTCGAGGTCGGCGGTGGCGGATGCCACGACGGTGAGCTTCGCGAGCGGAAGGCGCACGCGCAGGCCGGACTGCTTGCGCAGCGAGAGGGCGGCTCCTGAGATGGCGCGCACCTGGTCCATCGCGGCGACGAGTGCGTCGTCGGCCGGGAAGGATGCGGCATCCGGCCAGTTCTCGAGGTGCACGCTGCGGCCGCCGGTGAGGCCCTGCCAGATGCGCTCGCTGATGAGCGGCAGCAGCGGGGCAGCGACGCGGGTGAACGTCTCGAGCACGGTGTAGAGCGTGTCGAAGGCCTCGCTGTTGCCGCCGTCTGCGCCGACTCCGGCCCAGAAGCGGTCGCGGGAGCGACGCACGTACCAGTTGGTCAGCACGTCGGCGAAGTCGCGCAGCTTGGCCGAGGCCATGGTGCTGTCGAG
>JBEVGZ010000123.1:0-6558 GCA_040511515.1 Microterricola sp. | reverse complement strand
AGCGCGTCACGCTCGCGGTCGGAGTAGACGTACTCGTGAGCCGAGTTCGACCACTTGAGGCGGTACAGAGGCGGCTGCGCCAGGTAGACGTATCCGAGGTCGATCAGCGGCCGCATGTAGCGGAACAGCAGCGTCAGCAGCAGCGTCGTGATGTGCTGGCCGTCGACGTCGGCATCCGCCATCAAAACGATCTTGTGGTAGCGGACCTTCTCGGTGTTGAAGTCCTCGCCGATGCCGGCGCCGAACGCCGTGATCATGGCCTGCACCTCGTTGTTGCCGAGTGCGCGGTCGAGGCGGGCCTTCTCCACGTTCAGGATCTTGCCACGCAGCGGCAGAATGGCCTGAGTCTCCGGGTTGCGGCCCTGCACGGCGCTGCCGCCGGCCGAGTCACCCTCGACGATGAACACCTCGGAGATCGAGGGGTCCTTCGACTGGCAGTCCTTGAGCTTGCCCGGCATTCCGCCGGACTCGAGCAGGCCCTTGCGACGGGCGCCCTCGCGAGCCTTGCGGGCGGCAAGACGAGCCGTTGCGGCCTGCAGCGACTTGCGGATGATGTCCTTGGCCTGGTTCGGGTTGCGGTCGAACCAGTCTGCGAGCTCGACGCCGACGACGCGCTGCACGAATGCCTTCGCCTCGGTGTTGCCGAGCTTGGTCTTGGTCTGGCCCTCGAACTGCGGTTCGCCGAGCTTGATCGAGATGACTGCGGTGAGACCCTCGCGCACATCGTCGCCGGAGAGGTTCTCGTCCTTCTCCTTGAGGATCCCCTTCTCGCGGGCGTACTTGTTCACGAGCGTGGTGAGTGCGGCGCGGAAGCCCTCTTCATGGGTTCCGCCCTCGTGCGTGTTGATGGTGTTGGCGTAGGTGTGAACACTCTCGGTGTACGCCATCGTCCACTGCATCGCGACCTCGAGCGCGATCTTGCGCTCGGTGTCCTCGGACTCGAAGGAGATGATCTCGTCGTGGACGACCTCGGCCTTCTTGGCGTTGTTCAGGTACTCGACGTAATCGCGGAGGCCCTGTTCGTAGAGGTAGGAGTTGTGGCGAGGCTTGCCCTCGTCGTCACGGCTCGACTCACGCTCATCGGTGAGGTTGATGCGCAGTCCCTTGTTGAGGAACGTCATCTGCTGGAAGCGTGCGCGCAGCGTCTCGTAGTCGAATTCGATCGTCTCGAAGGTGTCGGCGCTCGGCCAGAAGGTGATCTGCGTCCCGGTCTCATCCGAGACCTCACCCTGGGCGAGCGGCGCGTCTGGCACACCGTGCTTGTAGCTCTGACGCCACACGTGGCCCTGACGCTTGACCTCGACCTCGAGGCGGCTGGAGAGCGCGTTCACCACGGAGGAACCGACGCCGTGCAGACCACCGGAGACCGCGTAACCGCCGCCACCGAACTTGCCACCGGCGTGCAGAACGGTGAGGACGACCTCGACCGTCGACTTGCCGAGCCCCTTGTTCAGGTCGACGGGGATGCCGCGGCCGTTGTCGATCACGCGCACGGCGCCGTCGGCGAGGATCGTCACGTCGATGACGTCGCAGTAGCCGGCGAGGGCCTCATCGACCGAGTTGTCGACGATTTCGTAGACCAGGTGGTGCAAGCCGCGGGGACCGGTCGAACCGATGTACATTCCCGGACGCTTGCGCACCGCCTCAAGTCCTTCGAGAACCTGGATGTCGTCTGCTCCGTATTCGGGCACTGCATCGCTCGTATTCGGTTCCGATGTCATATGAAATTAGGCTCCTGACCGTCGTTTAGGCGACTCCCCATGCTACCAAGAAGGGCACCATCCCCGGGGAGATTTCGCGATCTGACGGCCTTGATTTCGGCAGTTGACCGAATTTGTTTGCCTAGCCGTAGGTATCGCGTGGGCCACGCCCTGGAATCGATCTGGGGCCCTTTTTCCAGGAAGGGGCGTTCGGCCCCTGAAAGCGGATGGACACGACGCCGGCCTCAGCGAACTCCGTGACGATGCGCGTCATGATCTCGACCCGCATGAGGCGCAGCTGCGTCGCCCACGCCGTCGACTCACATTGCACCGTGAGCACCCCGTCGTCGATCCCGAGCGGAGTCGAGTGTTTGGCGGTCTCGGCTCCGGCGATCGCCGCCCAGGAGTTCAGGAGATCGGCCTGGGTGAGTGGGGCCCGCCAGCCCAGCTGCTTCGTGAGCAGTTCGAGGCTGTCCCCGAGCCCCTTCGGGTCACGGCCGACGCCGAACGCCTCACTCTCCGTCGGGTCATGGCGCTTCTTGCGCTTGAGGCGTGCTCCGCGCGGGAAGCCGCCGAACACCTCTTTGAGGTGCAGGTACACCCGACTCGCCTCTGTCTCGTCCGGTAGGGCGGATCGATGCTGGACCGTCGGGTTCGCGGTCTTCGCGGCGTTGTCCTCGCTTGCGGGTGTCTCTGGCTTCTCTGGCAGATCAGGCATCGACGACCTCCCCCGCGCGGATGTGGATCGTGTGCGCGGTGAGCGCCGCAGGGACGTCCTCGAGCACGGCGGCGGTGATGAGCACCTGCTCGTAACCGGTGACGGCCTCGGCCAGGCGGCTCCTGCGCTGTTGGTCGAGCTCAGCGAACACGTCGTCGAGGATCAACACGGGGTCGCCGGCCGCGGCGTCGCGCCGAAGGATCTCGGCCGCGGCCAACTTGAGGGCGAGAGCGAACGACCACGACTCTCCGTGACTGGCGTATCCCTTGGCCGGGAGGGCGTTCAACATGAAGATGAGGTCGTCGCGGTGCGGCCCGACCAGGGTGATCGCGCGATCGAGCTCCTTGCCGCGCACGGCCGCGAGTGCCGAGCGGAAACGCGCCGCCGTGCTGCCGTCCGCTGGTGCCTCGCTGCTCGAGTAGCGAGGAACGAGAGTGTCAAGACCCGGGCGCGAAACGTCATCGTCTCCGTCGATGTCTGCGCCGAGAATACTCAACTGCGGGCGCAGATCGGGGCCGTGGTCGTCGCCGGCGACGGCGTGGTAGGCGCGGCGCAGCGGTTCGAGGAGAGCCCGGGTCAGCGCCAGCCGCTCATCGATGATCTCCGAGCCGAGTGCGACCAGCCGTTCATCCCAGATGTCGAGGGTCGACAGCGCGTCGCCGCGCACCCCGCGCGCCCTGGCCGATTTCAGCAGCGTGTTGCGCTGCTTCAGCACACGGTCGTAGTCGGCGAGCACTCCGGAGAGCCGCGGGGAGCGCAGGATCAGCAGCTGATCGAGGAAGCGCCGTCTGCCCGATGGTTCGCCCCGCACGAGCGCGAGATCCTCCGGCGCGAACAGCACGCTGGAAAAGTAGCGCGGCAGCTCCCGCGGCTTGATCGCGGATCGGTTGATCTGTGCCCGATTCGCACCGACCCGGTTGAGCTGGACCTCGGCGAGAATCGACCGTTGCCCGTGCTCGAGCCTGGCCCGGATGATCGCTGCGTCCCGGCCGGCACGGATCATTGCATGATCGTTCGAGACGCGATGCGAGCCGAGCGTGCTGAGATAGCCGAGCGCCTCGACCAGGTTCGTCTTGCCCTGCCCGTTCCGCCCGACGATGAGGTTCGCACCGGGGCGCAGCTCCACCTCGGCGACCGCATAATTGCGGAAGTCGCTGAGACTCAGATGCGAAACGAACACGGCCCCAACTTTATCGGGCTCCCTCTGACAGCCCGCCGGTCACTCTAGCCTTCGGCCTTCTTGACCTCGTGGCCGCCGAACTGGTTGCGCAGCGCGGCAACGGCCTTCATCGCGGGCGAATCGTCCTGCCGCGAGACGAAGCGGGCGAAGATCGACGCGCTGATCGTCGGAACGGGGACCGCGTTGGCGATCGCTTCCTCGACGGTCCACCGGCCTTCGCCTGAATCGTCGACGTAGCCCTCGATGTCGCTGAGATCGGCGTCCTCGTCCAGCGCGCGCACGAGCAGCTCGAGCAGCCAGGAGCGCACGACGGTGCCGCGCTGCCATGCCTTGAACGTTCCCGGCACGTCCTTGATCAGGTCGCTGCGTGCGTCGAGGAGCTCGTAGCCCTCCGCATAGGCCTGCATCAGGGCGTACTCGATGCCGTTGTGCACCATCTTGGCGTAGTGGCCGGCGCCGACCTCGCCGACATGCACGAAGCCCTCCTCGCGCGGGCCTTCCGGGCGCAGTGCGTCGAAGACGGGCATGACGCGCTCGACCTGGGCCGCGCTTCCGCCGACCATCAGTCCGTAGCCGTTCTCACGGCCCCATACCCCACCGGACACACCTGCGTCGATGTAGTCGATGCCTTTGGCGCCGAGCAGCTCGGCGTGCTTGAAGTCTTCGGTGAAGCGGGAGTTGCCACCGTCGATCACGAGGTCGCCCGGCTCGAGCAGCTCGTTCAGCTCACCGATCACGGCGTCAGTGATGGCGCCGGCGGGAACCATCACCCACACGGTGCGGGGTGTCGGCAGAGCGGCGACCATCTCGGCGACGGTCGCGACATCCGTGACCTCGGGGTTGCGATCGAAGCCGGTGACGTCGATGCCCTGCGCGCGCAGGCGGCTGCGCATGTTGCCGCCCATTTTTCCGAGACCGATGAGACCGATGTGCATTGTGTTTCCTTGGCTTGAGGTGCAGCCACGACGGATGCCGTGGCTATCGTGCGAGTGGCGCGACGCTGCGTCAAGTTCGGGGTTGGTTGGTGCGCCCTAGCGCAGCAGCAGGTTGGGCTGCAGCAGGTACTTGTAGCTGTCGGCGCTCGGCTCTTCCTTCGAGCTCTGGCTGGTGATCAGCACAGGGCCAGGCTTGTTCGGGTTCTCGGTGCGGGTGAACGAGATGCGTACGAACTCGGAGTGGACGGCGCCGAGGCCGTCGAGCAGGAACTGGGGCTTGAGCGAGACGACGATCTCATCGCCGGTGAGGACGGCGTCGATCGTCTCAGATGCCTGCGCCTGCTCCGAACCGATGGCCTCAAGCGTGAGACCGTCAGCGGAGAAGCTGTAGCGGAGGGCAGCCTCACGCTCGAGAACGAGGGCGACGCGACGCGTTGCCTCGATGAGCTCGGCGGTGTTCATCACGGCGTGGTTCGGCGTGGTCTCAGGGAACAGGCGGCGAACGGGCGGGAAGTTGCCCTTGATCAGCAGGCTGGTGACCGTCTTCTTGTTCGCGGTGAATGCGATGAGTTCACGGTCGTCGTTGTTGGTGATGGCGACAGAGATCGTGCCGGCATTGCCGAAGGTCTTGCCGACCTCCTGCAGCGTGCGAGCCGGCACCAAGGCGGTGATGGTCTCTCCGCTGGCGTTGTTTCCGCCGTCCCAGTTGATCTCACGTACGGCGACGCGGTAGCGGTCGGTGGCGACCAGGCCGAGGCTGTTCTCGCTGACCTCGAGCTGGACGCCGGTGATCACCGGGGTGACGTCGTCACGCGACGCGGCGACGGCGACCTGAGCCACTGCGGCGGCGAACTCCTCGGCGGGCACGAGGCCGGACTCGGAGCTGATCTGCGGGATGCTCGGGTATTCCTCGACTGGCATGGACAGCAGCGTGAAGCTGGCCGATCCGCTGCTGACGATGATCCGGCTCTCCTCGGTGCTGAATCGCACGGGCGCATTGGGGAGTCTGTTGGCGATCTCGGCGAGGAGACGACCGGAGACGAGCACAGTGCCTGTCTCCTCGACATCGGCTGCGATCTCAGTCTGCGCCGAGACCTCGTAGTCGAACGACGACAGGATCAGTCCGGTCTCCGTGGCCTGGATGAGCACACCGCTCAGAATCGGCAGCGTTGTGCGCTGCGGGAGGAGCTTGACGGCGAAGGACACCGCTTCGCTGAAGACATCCCGATTGGCCTGAAACTTCACGAAGGCGCTCCTGTTCGCTGCTTGTCGATTGCGCCTGACAGCGGGGCTGACTGGCTGGGCTCCATGCTAACCCCTGCCATTACAGCGTGGGTTTCTTGTCATTCGTTTCGGGCTCTGGGCGGCTCAGCCGTCCACAAGGTTGTCGCATGGGAGATCTCTTTAAGAATTCTTTAACGGTCTTAACCGCTGTGGAAACTGTGGATAACTATGTTAATTCGTTGTATACACAGAGAACTACGCGGCTGTCACTTGTTGAAGTTGTGTGAGCGTTAACGCCCTCATGCATGAGGAGTGGACCGGGCCGAAGGGCTGAAACCCACAAGAACACGGCATTCTTCAACAGCTTCATGCGAGTTGCTCATTAACTATCCACAAGTTATCCACAACATGTGAGTAGTGGAATATTCTGGCGGCCCGGGCGCGTCGAGCACAAGCCCCTACTTGTAGCGGTGGTTCTGCTTGATGCGGTTCGTGAGCTCGGTCACCTGGTTGTAGATCGAGCGACGCTCCTTCATGAGCTCGCTGATCTTCTTGTTGGCGTACATCACCGTGGTGTGGTCACGATTGCCGAACAGCTGTCCGATCTTGGGAAGCGAGAGGTTCGTGAGCTCACGGCAGAGGTACATCGCGATCTGCCTGGCCGTGGCGACGGCCTGGGAGCGGCTGGACCCGTAGAGGTCGTCGACGGTGAGCTTGAAGTAGTCCGCGGTGTTCGTGATGATGTCCGCCGGCGCGATGACGTTGTCCTCGTCGAGGGTGATGAGGTCCTTCAGGACCGTC
>JBEVGZ010000122.1:0-3703 GCA_040511515.1 Microterricola sp. | reverse complement strand
CCGTTCTTACCCTCCGGGCGCAGCCCGACATCGAGGTCGAGCGGCAGACGGCTGTCCTCGCTCAGACGCTTGAGCTCGGCGACGATCTGCTGCGAGCGGTACTGCGCCTGCTCTGGGGCAAGCCCCGCCGGCCGGTAGACGTACATCACGTCGGCGTCGGAGCCGAAACCGAGTTCCTGCCCGCCGAAGCGCCCCATCGCGATGACGGCGAACTCGATGCCGTCGTCGGCCACGCCCGTGACGGTTCCGTTTGCCGGAGCGCGGATCGCCCGGACAAGCCCGTCGATGAGATTCTCGGTGACGTCGCTGAGCCCGAGTCCGAGCTCCTCGACGGTGCAGAGGTCGAGGGTGGCCGAGAACGCGAGGCGCAGCACCTCACGCCGGCGGATGCCGCGGAGCACGACGGCCGCGGCACCGGCACTCGCATGCCGCGCCAGCACCGCCCGCGTTTCATCGGCCAGGGCCGCGCGGGTCCGCGGGCGCAGATCGTCCTCGTCTTCGAGCCAGGCGACCGATTCGGGGGTGAGTTCGAGGAGTTCGCCGATGAACCGCGATCCGGAGAGAACCTTGGTGAGCCGCTCTGCCGCCCCGGAGGAGTCGCGCAGCATGCGCAGGAACCAGTGGGTGCCGCCCAGGCTGTCGCTCAGGCGGCGGAAGGCGAGCAGGCCGTAGTCGGGGTCGGCGCCGTCGGCGAACCACTGCAGCATCACCGGCAGGAGGTGGCGTTGGATGGTCGCCCGACGCGACACCCCCGCCGTGAGAGCGGCGATGTGTGCGAGTGCCCCGCGAGGGTCGAGGAAGCCGATCGCGGCCAGTCGGGCCTCGGCCTGCGCGCTGGTGAGGTTGAGTCCCTCCGCCGGCAGCGCGGCGACCGCCGAGAGCAGCGGGCGGTAGAAGAGGCGTTCGTGCAGGCCGCGCACGCGAATCTTGCCTGCGGCCCGGAGCGCGCTGAGCTCGTTCGCGCTCGAGGCGAGCCCGCTCGCCCTGGCCAGAACGCGCAGGGCGTCTGCGTCGCGCGGCATCAGGTGGGTACGGCGCAGGCGCTGCAGCTGGAGTCGGTGTTCGAGCAGGCGGAGCACGCGGTAGTCCTGCGAGAATTCGGCAGCCTCGACGCGGCCGATGTAGCCGCCCTCCGCCAGCGCGACGAGCGCGGGCAGCGTGCCGAGCTGCCGCACCGATTCGTCGCTCTGCCCGTGTACGAGCTGCAGCAACTGCACGGTGAACTCGATGTCGCGCAGCCCGCCAGGGCCGAGCTTCAGCTGGACATCGACCTCGTCGTCCGGAATGTGCGCCGTGACGCGCTCGCGCATGCGCTGCACGGACTCGACGAAGCCCTCGCGGGCGGAGCTGTTCCACACCGCAGGAGCCAGCGCCGTCACGTAGCGCTCCCCCAGCTCGCGGTCGCCGGCCAGCGGGCGCGCCTTCAGCAGTGCCTGGAACTCCCAGTTTTTCGCCCAACGCTCGTAATACGCCAGGTGTGATTCGAGGGTTCGCACGAGGGCGCCGTCCTTGCCCTCGGGGCGGAGGTTGGCGTCCACCTCCCAGAGCGGCGGCTCGATCAGCGCCTCCGAGATGCCGCGCATGGTGAGCATGGCCAGGCGGGTGGCGATCTCGACGGCGCGGGCACTGTCGAGGCCGTCATCCGCATCGGTGATGAAGATGACGTCGACATCGCTGACGTAGTTGAGCTCTCGGGCGCCGGCCTTGCCCATGCCCATGATGCTGAGCCGTGTGGCGTCGACCTGGGCGGCGGGGAAGAGGCCGAAGCCCGGCTTGTCAGCGATCGTGACGGCGCGGCGGGCGACGGCGAGCGAGGCCTCCAGCGTCGCACCGGCGAGATCGGCCAGCGCGCGGGCGACGCCGTCGAGCCCGGCGACGGGATCGCCCTGCTCCAGGTCGTAGGCGGCGAGCCTGGTCAACCACCAGCGGTAGCGCACCCGGAGCCTGGACCAGGCCGCCTCGTCGCCCGCGGTGTCGCCGAGCGCACTGCCGTGGACAGCGGCGAGCATGTCGGCCGTGAGCTCACGCTCGGCCGGCGGCGCGAACAGCGGCTGGGCGACCGCGCTCATCTCGTCCGGGCGGCGCAGGAAGAACTCGGCCAGCCCCTCTGACGCCCCGAGCACCCGGATGAGGCGTCTGGCGGCATCCGGATCGCCCAGCACGGCGAGTGTCTGCTCCGGGGCCTGCCGCAGCAGCGCGATCAGACTCGCGAGGGCGGAGTCGACGTCGGCGGCCGTCGCGAAGTCCGGCAACAGCGCGCGCGCCGATGCCCCGCTCAGCTCCTCGAACTCGGCCAGTCCGCTCGCGGCGCTGCTCAGTTCGAGGAAGCCGGTGCGCGCGAGCTCGGTGAGGCTGAAACGGTCAGAACTCATCAGGCCGGCAGCGTCCTAGAGGATCTCGAGGTTGTTGCGCAGTTCAAACGGCGTCACCTGCGTGCGGTACTCGCGCCATTCCTTGCGCTTGTTCATGAGCACGTAGTTGAACACCTGCTCGCCGAGCGTCTCGGCGACGAGCTCCGACTCCTCCATGTACTGGATGGCGTGGTCGAGGCTGGCCGGCAGCTGCGCGTAGCCGAGCGCACGGCGCTCGGTGTCGCTGAGGCTCCAGACGTTGTCCTCAGCCTCCTCCGGAAGCTCGTACTCCTCCTCGATGCCCTTGAGGCCGGCGGCCAGCATGAGCGAGTAGGAGAGGTACGGGTTCGCGGCCGAGTCAATGGCGCGGTACTCGATGCGGGCGCTCTGGCCCTTGTTCGGCTTGTACAGCGGAACACGGATGAGCGCCGAGCGGTTGTTGTGGCCCCAGCAGACGAAGCTGGGCGCCTCGTCGCCGCCCCAGAGCCGCTTGTACGAGTTGACGAACTGGTTCGTCACAGCGGTGATCTCCGGCGCGTGCTTGAGCAGGCCGGCGATGAAGTGGCGGCCCGTCTTGGAGAGCTGGTACTGCGCACCCGGCTCGTAGAACGCGTTCGCATCGCCCTCGAACAGCGACATGTGCGTGTGCATGCCGGATCCGGGGTGGTCGGAGAAGGGCTTCGGCATGAACGTTGCGTAGACGCCCTGCTCGATCGCCACCTCCTTGATGACGGTGCGGAAGGTCATGATGTTATCGGCCGTCGTCAGCGCATCGGCGTAGCGGAGGTCGATCTCGTTCTGACCGGGCCCGGCTTCGTGGTGGCTGAACTCCACCGAGATTCCGAGGTCTTCCAGCATCCGCACGGAACGGCGGCGGAAGTCGTGCGCGGTGCCACCAGGCACGTTGTCGAAGTAGCCGGCGGAGTCGACGGGGATCGGGCCGTTCTTGCCGTACTTCGACGACTTGAGCAGGTAGAACTCGATCTCGGGGTGCGTGTAGAAGGTGAAACCGCGGTCGGCGGCCTTCTCCAGTGTGCGCTTGAGAACGTTGCGCGGGTCGGCGACGGCCGGAACGCCGTCGGGAGTGCTGATGTCGCAGAACATGCGGGCGGTCGGGTCGACGTCACCGCGCCACGGCAGGATCTGGAAGGTGCTGGGATCCGGGTGCGCGAGCAGGTCCGACTCGTAGGTGCGGGTGAGGCCCTCAATGGCTGAGCCGTCGAAGCCGAGGCCCTCGGTGAACGCGCCCTCCACCTCGGCCGGCGCGATGGCGACCGACTTCAGCGTGCCGACGACGTCGGTGAACCACAGGCGAATGAATTTGACGCCCCGTTCCTCAATGGTTCGAAGAA
>JBEVGZ010000121.1:0-4323 GCA_040511515.1 Microterricola sp. | reverse complement strand
GAAGGCCTGCCAGTCCTCAGACCAGAACTCCTGGGCGTTGGACACCGTCTGCTCCGACGGCGGGATGAACGAGTCGGCGAAGGTCTCGAACAGGCCGGGCTGCGGGAACATCGCGAGGTCGGGGGCGTTGTTGCCGTCGACGAGCACGCGCATCTGCGCCTCGAACTCCTGCGTGCCGGTGTAGGTCACCTCGATGCCGGTGCACGAGGTGAAGTCATTGAACGTCTCCTGCAGACGCTCCGCCTCCACATCGACCGGGGTGCCGAGGAAGCTGACCTCTGCCCCGTCCTCGAACGTGCCGTAGGCCTCGTAGTCACTGCAATCGGCGGCTTCGCCGCTGCTTTCCGGGGCTGCGTCGCCCGTACAGGCGGTGAGCGCGAGGGCAATAGTTGCTGCCGCGGCGAGCGGAATCGCCAAGCGACGGCGCCGTGTGAATCTCATCTCTGACTCCTCGTTGAGTGTGTGACGCGGAACGTGTGATGGTGTCACGGGCGGCCTCTGACGAACCGCCCGCACTCGCCACGCTAGACATCGCCCGAGTGTTTCACAAGGGCTCAATAGTCACGATCTGGTAGTCAGAGAGCGCGATCATCCGCGCATTCAGGGGGATTCAGCTGATTGCCAGATGTCGCGCACGCGCTCCCCCGGGCGCGCCTACGACGCGTCGCCGACGCCGATCGCCTCCGCTTCGAGCAGCGTCTCTGCTGCAGCCGGCTCGTGCCCGCCGTCAGCGGCGCGGAGCTGCTTTCGACCGAGGATGACGATGGCGACCGAGACCAGCACGGCGACGGCGCCGGCCACGAACGGGGCGGAGGGCGAGAGCGCCTCGGCGAGCAGCGTGGCCACGGGCGGTGCGACGGCTCCGCCGAGGAAACGCACGCCGGAGTAGGCGCTCGATGCGACGGAGCGGGGCAGATCGGTCGCCTCCATCACGCACTCCGTCAGCACCGTGTTGAGCACGCCGAGCAGCAGGCCGCCGACGATCACCCCGGTGATCACGGCCGGGAGGGAGTCGATGAAGAGTGCCAGTGCGAGCAGGTCGAGCGCGAGCAACGGCATGGCCAGCCAGAGCACGCGGGTGCGCGGCATCCGCCTGGTCAGGATCGGCGCGACCCACACCGAGGTGACGGCAACCGCGACGCCCCAGCCGAAGAACACGAGGCCGAGGCCGATCGCGTCACCGATGCCAAGCGGCACGAGGGCGAATGGTGTGTAGGCGAGCAGCACGAAGAAGCCGAAGTTGTAGAAGACGGCGGCCGCGGCGAGGAGGCCGAGCGCGGGCCGAGCCAGCGCGCGGAACGGCGCGGAGAGCCTGGTCGGGGTCGGCTTCGCGGCGTCGGCGCTCGGCCGCAGCAGGGTGAGGATCGCAATGAAGCCGACGGCCATCAGCGCGGCGGTGCCGAAGAACGGCCCCCTCCAGCTGATGCTGCCGAGCAGCCCGCCGAGCAGCGGACCGATGGCGAGGCCGAGACCGAGCGCGGCCTCGTAGAGGATGATCGCGGATGACGTGCCGCCGGCGGCCGCGCCGACGATCGTGGCGAGGGCCGTCGAGATGAAGAGCGCGTTGCCGAGACCCCATCCGGCGCGGAAGCCGATGACCGACTCGATGTCGCCGGCGAAACCCGCCGCCGTCGCGAACACCACGATGAGCGCGAGGCCGGCAAGCAGGGTGCGCTTGGCGCCGATGCGGCTGGAGATCCAACTGGTGAAGAACATCGCGATTCCAGTGATCACCAGGTAGCTGGTGAAGAGCATGACCGTCTCGGTCGGCGTCGCGTGGAGCTCGCCGGCAATGGCCGGCAGGATCGGATCGACGAGGCCGATGCCCATGAATGCGACGACGCAGGCGAATGCGACCGCCCACACCGCCGTCGGCTGGCGCAGGATGCTGCCGGTGTCCGTGCTTGTGCTTGTGCTTGTGCTTGTGCTTGTGGTGTCTGTGCTCATCTCAGTGTTCCTTCGTTCCTTCGTCATGCGCCGCCGCGCCGTCCAGCCGGCCCTGCACGAGGGCGACGGCGCGGGCGATCGTCGCGGTCTCCTCGGCGCTCAGCCCGGCGAAGTTCGGCAGGATCGCGGCGACGAGCTCGGTGCGCCAGGCCTCCATGGCGGCCGTGCCGCTCACCGTCGCGGCCAACAGGGTCGCCCTGGCATCCGACGGGTCAGGGATGCGCTGCACCCAGCCACGTTCGACGAGGCTGTGCACGAGCTTGGTCATCGTCGGCTGGGCGACGCGGCTCTGCGCGGCGAGTTCGCCGAGGCGCATCGAGCCGCCGGCACGCAGCGCGCTGAGCGTGCGCCAGATCGCGGGCGATTCTGCACCCTCGGTGAGCTGGGCGGCCATGCGGGTGAGCTTGTTGCTGGCGGCGACGAGCTCACCGAGCACGGTGGCCAGCTCGGCCGTGCCATCGTCGTGGGCGGGATTCTGTGGCATGCCACGAGTATACATAGCCGAGCTATGTAATGTTTGGCGCGCCCTGTTCGGGCGTGCTAGCGTCTCGGTGATCGTGAACCGTAGTCAGGAGGTGACACCCATGTACGCAGTATCCGCATTGGGCGCTCCCCTGCAACCACCGATCGCGCGACTGAGTTAGTCGCACCCGGGAGCGCCCGCCACGCAATTCGCGAAAGGCGACTCCCATGAACACAACCCCTTCTTCAGCACCCCACCCGGCCACAACGACCACAGTCGGCGAGCGGGCGCTCGTTGTCGGCGGCGGCGGATCGACCGGCAATGCCTGGCTGATCGGCGTCATCGCCGGCCTCTTCGATGCCGGGCTCGACGTGACCGCAGCCGATGTGACCATCGGAACCTCCGCCGGCTCGACGGCCGCGGCCCAGCTTGCCGGCGCGACCCCGCCCGAGCTCTACGCCGCGATCCTCGCCGCCGCCCAGCCACCGAGCGGCACAGCCGGAGCCACGCCCGGAGTCGCGCGAGAGCGCAGTTCCAACAAACCGGTAACCGACCACCTCGACAGAATGCGCGCGCTCATCGCCTCAGCGGAGGACGCGGCCGACATGCGCCGCAGAATGGGCGCCGCGGCGCTCGAGCGGGACGCCGTCTCTGGCGACACCTGGCAGCAACAGTGGCGCGCAACCGTCGCCTCGAGACTGCCCAGTCAGCACTGGCCGGAGCGCAGGGTGCTCATCACGGCGGTCGATGCGGAGAGCGGTGATCCGGCCGTGTTTGACCGGGACAGCGGGGTCGAGCTGGCGGATGCCGTCGCCGCGAGCTGCTCCAGCAGCTTCGCCTTCACCATCGGCGAGCACAGGTACATCGACGGCGGCTACCGCTCCAACGCCGACAATGCCGATCTGGCGGCCGGGTACCGACGGGTGCTGGTCCTCGCACCATTCGGTGGCAGATCGCTGACGCCCGTGGGCTGGGGCACGCACCTCTCGACGCAGCTCGACGAGCTGCGCGCCCACGGAAGTACCGTCGAGACGGTCGTCCCCGGCAGCGACGTCGAGCACCTGTTCGGCGCCAATGCCATGGATCTCTCGCTCCGCCCGCCCGCCGCCAGATCCGGCTACGAGCTGGGCAGAGCCCGAGCCGAACGCCTCGCCGAGCTCTGGCGCTGACGCCGACGGCGCGAGTCCCTCTTAACGGGCGAATGCCCCGACTGGCGTGTCGGGGCATTCATAGAAGGTGGGCTACCGGATCCAGGTGACGCCGTGCATCGCTGGGCTCCGGTACATATCCGGCGGGTGTGCGGCGGGCGAGTGCCCATCGCTGCGGAGATATGCGTCGGCCAACAACTGGCCGAGCGCGTTCGCGAATCGTCGCATTGTTTCTTCATTTCTGTGTGCGCGTCCACCCCGTTGTGGGAACACAAATCCCGCCGGCTCGCAAAGCAAGCAGGCGCGACAGCACGGACGCGGGGTTGCCGATCTGCCGAGTGGCAGAACGGATGCCGCAGGCATCCGTCGGCGGAACCCTGTCGCGTCACGGTGAGAATCAGAAACGAATCGGAAACTCGGTGAAGAAACGCAAAAGGGCGTCGCCCCGTTTCGGGGGCGACGCCTTCGGAACGCGGAATACCTGGGTAATAGGAGGTCAGAGACCTCGTACTCGGGGAGACCGCGTCCGAAATTGCGTCAGCGTTACTCGATGGAGTTCGAAAACTCCACGAGACGGCGCGTCACGCAGCAGTTTGTGCCCGGCAAGCCGGGCGCAAATTACTTGAGGGTGACGGTAGCGCCGGCCTCTTCGAGGGCAGCCTTTGCCTTCTCGGCGGTCTCCTTGTTGGCGCCTTCGAGGACAGCCTTGGGGGCTCCATCGACGACAGCCTTGGCCTCGCCAAGACCCAGCGAGGTGAGCTCGCG
>JBEVGZ010000120.1:0-2592 GCA_040511515.1 Microterricola sp. | reverse complement strand
AGCGGTCAGAGGGACGCAGCCGGCACTGAGCGCTCAGCACTCGATGACGTTGACGGCGAGCCCGCCCTCGCTCGTCTCCTTGTACTTCGTCATCATGTCCAGGCCGGTCTGGCGCATCGTCTCGATCACGGTGTCGAGCGAGACGAGGTGCGTGCCGTCGCCGTGCAGTGCGAGCCTCGCCGCCGACACGGCCGTCGACGCCGCGATCGCGTTTCGCTCGATGCACGGAACCTGCACGAGCCCGCCGACAGGGTCGCAGGTAAGCCCGAGGTGGTGCTCCATCGCGATCTCCGCGGCGTTCTCGACCTGTCTGGGCGTTCCGCCGAGCACGGCGCAGAGCGCGCCGGCGGCCATGGCGCACGCGGAGCCAACCTCGGCCTGGCAGCCGCCCTCCGCCCCCGAGATCGAGGCGTTGGCCTTGACCAGCGAGCCGATCGCGGCCGCGGTGAGCAGGAAGGTGCGGATGCCGGCATCCGACGCCCCGGGGACGAAACGCATGTAGTAGTGCCCGACGGCCGGGATGATGCCGGCTGCGCCGTTGGTCGGCGCCGTCACGACGCGGCCGCCGCTGGCGTTCTCCTCGTTCACGGCGAGGGCGAAGGCGTGCAGCCACTCGGTGGACGTGTCGCGCTCCCGCACCGGCTGGCCGTCGTAGGCCTCGAGCCGTTCGCGCACCTCGGGCGCGCGGCGCTTGACGCCGAGGCCGCCCGGCAGCACGCCCGGCGTGGCCAGGCCGTGCTCGACGCAGCTGTGCATGGCGGCCCAGATGGCGTCGAGTCCGGCGTCGAGCTCCTCGCGGCCGTGCACGGCCTCCTCGTTGGCGCGGGCGATGTCGGCGAGGCTGATGCCCTGCGCCTCGCAGAGTGCCAACAGCTCCTCCGAGCTGGAGTACGGCAGCGGATGCCGCGGCGTCGCCGCCTCGGTCACGACGCGCGCACGCTTCACGGCGCCGGCGCCGGCGAGTGTGCCGGAGGTGCCAGCTGTGGCTGCAGTGGCGGAGGCGCCCCCGCCCGGGTGCGCTGCGGCCGCGGAGTGCGCGGCGTCCTCGCTGGCCCGGCGGATGAAGCCACCGCCGACCGAGTAATAGGTCTCCTGGTACAGCTCGTGCTCTGTGCCGCTTTCGTCGCGACCCCAGGCGTGCAGTGTCATCGCGTTCGGGTGGCCAGGCAGCCGGGTGAACGGGGCGAAGCCGATGTCGTCCCTGGCGATGTCGACCGGGTGGATGCCGGCCAGCAGCACGCTCCCGTGGCCGACGGCCGATTTCGGCAGCGTGCTCCAGGCGCCGCGCACGGCGGCGGGGTCGCAGTCCTCCGGGCGCATCCCGCTGAGGCCGGCGACGATGGCATCCGGAGTACCGTGCCCGATGCCGGTGGCACCGAGCGATCCGAAGAGCATGCAACTCAGCCGGGTGACGCGCGAGAGCATCGCGGGTTCCAGGCGGTCGGCGAAGTCACGGGCGGCCCGCATGGGGCCCACCGTATGGGAGCTGGAAGGGCCGATTCCGATCGAAAAGAGATCGAGGGCTGAGACGAACGCTGTCACCCCTCCATCGTAGGGAACAGAGCGTGCAGAAATGCGGCATGACGTCGCAGAATCGTGCGTAGCTCCGCGCGTCCTCGCAGCTTCGCCGCGTAAGCTTGATCTCCGTGATTCAGCCCGAGCCCCGCCAACTGCCCCGACCTGCCTTCGTCATCCGCGAAGCGACACCCGAGGAGTTCGCAGCCATCGGCGATGTGACGGTCGCCGCCTTCGCATCCGGGCCGTACGGGCACCTGCCGACCTCGGCCGAACGCGACCGCCTCATGCGCGACGCGGAGGGCCGGGCGGCATCCGGCACCCTGCTCGTCGCCGTCGCGACCGGAACGGGCAGCCACGCGGACGGCACCGTGATCGGCACCGCCAGCCTGCTCCGCGCGGAGACCGAGCACTCGCGTCTCGCCACGGGCGAGGAGTTCGAGCTGCGCCTGCTCGGCGTGCTGCCGGAGGCCAGGGGCCTGGGCCTCGGCGAGGCGCTCACCCGTGTCGCGCTCGAGTGTGCCGTCGAACAGGGCGCGAGCGCCCTCGTGCTCGACACCGGCGAGCTGAACCTGCCAGCCCAGCGCCTCTACGCACGGCTCGGCTTCGAGCTCATTGCGGATGTCGCACAGACGGCCGATGTTCCGCTCGTGGCCTACCGCTACCCGCTACAGCGCCCGGACGGCGAGGTGCTCGTGCGCTTGATGCGCGACGAGGAGATCGACGCCGTCGCCGAGCTTTCCGAGCGCGCGTACGCCCACGACTACAGCCTCAGCGATTCCTACCGCGCGTCCATCGTCGACGTGGCCGGCCGCGCGGGCGAGCACCAGGTCTGGGTCGCCAGCGACACCGAGACCGGCGCCCTGCTCGGCACGGTCTCGACCCCGCGCGCCGGCGCCGTGATGACGGAGCTGCCGCAGGTCGGCGAGATGGACTTCCGTCTTCTCGCCGTGCACCCGGATGCCCGCCGCCGCGGAATCGGCGAGCTGCTCAGCCGCCACGTGCTGCTGCTCGGCCGACTGCGCGGCGTTCCGCGCGTCGTGATGAACTCCGGCCCCGAGATGACCGGCGCGCACA
>JBEVGZ010000119.1:0-9903 GCA_040511515.1 Microterricola sp. | reverse complement strand
AGGTCGGCCTTGGGGTGGTGCATGCGCACCGTGCGGACCAGGGTGTCGACGGCACCGGCCGGCTGCGCCTTGGAGAAGATCCGAGGCACGAGACGGCGCAGGGAGGCTGTCGATGACGTCGAATCGCTCATCTTGACACCTCCCTGCGTCTCACGGGCTCAGTCAGCCTACGCCGTGACGGCTTCGGCGGCAGCGGCGGCCGCTGCCTTCTCACGGGCCGCGAGAACCGACTTGTCGTGGAGCACGACCTCTTTCTCGCCCTGACGGAACTGCACGTACATCGGCGCCGCGAGGAACACGGTCGACCAGGTTCCGACCAGGATGCCGATGAACAGCGCGAGCGAGATGTCGCGCAGCGTGTCTGCGCCGAGCACGAACGACCCGATGAAGAGGATCGCTGCGACGGGCAGCACGGCGACGACGCTGGTGTTGATCGATCGCACGAGGGTCTGGTTGACGGCGAGGTTGGTCGACTCGGCGAAGGTGTGCTTCGACTTCACCGCGTCTTCCGTCGTGTTCTCGCGGATCTTGTCGAACACCACAACGGTGTCATAGAGCGAGTACGCGAGGATCGTCAGAATACCGATGACGGCAGCAGGCGTGATCTCGAAGTCGGTCGCCGCGTAGACGCCGACGGTGATCACGAGGTCGACGAGCAGTGCGGCGATCGCGGCGAGCGACATCTTCCAGGTTCGGAAGTACAGCGCCATGCCGACGGCTGCCAACAGCAGGAACACGACGAGTCCCTGGATCGTCTGGCGCGTGACATCGGCACCCCACACCGGCCCGATGAAGGAGGACGTGACCTCCGACTCCGGCACGGAGTAGGCCTCGGCGAGGGCGGCCGCGACCTCACGGTTCTCCTCCTGGGTCAGCTGGTCGGTCTGCACACGCACGCCGGAGTCACCGACGGTCGTGACGCGGGCGACGGCATCCGGGACCACGGAGGCGACGGCATCGATGGCCGGCTCCTGGCTGGCGTCCTCGACGCTCGTGACGACGAACTGCGATCCGCCACGGAACTCGATGCCGAAGTTGAAGCCACCCTTGGCGATCGGGATGGCGATCGAGAGCAGGACGAGCAGGCCGATGATGAAGTACCAGATGTTGCGCTTGCCGACGAAGTCGAAGGAGCGCTTACCGGTGTAGAGGTCGTTTCCGAAGGTTGCCAGGCGGTTGGCCATCAGGATTCCTTGCCTTCCGTGGTCTTGGTTCCGGTGCTCGCCGCGGTCAGCTCCGCGGCCTTGCGCTCGGCGATCGTCTGGCGCTTCTCGGCTTCCTTGGCGCTGGATGCCGCCTTCTTCGCGTCAACGGATGCCGCTGGCTTGCGGAACTCCGCACGGCCACGGTAGATCGCGCCGAGCGCCTGCGGGTCCAGTCCGCTCCACGGGTGACCGCTGGAGAAGAACTTCGTCCGCGAGAGCAGCTGAAGCATCGGGTGCGTGAACAGGATGACGATGATCACGTCGATGATCGTTGTGACACCGAGCGTGTACGCGAAGCCACGCACGTTGCCGACCGCGATCAGGAACAACACGATGGCGGCGAGCAGGTTCGTCGCCTTGGAGGCGAAGATCGTTCTGACGGCGCGCTTCCAGCCTGCCTCGACGGCCGAGGTGAGAATGCGACCCTCACGCAACTCGTCTCGCACACGTTCGAAGTAGACGATGAAGGAGTCCGCCGTGAAACCGATGGCCACGATCAGACCGGCGACACCGGCCAGCGAGAGCCGGTAGCCCTCCCGCCACGACAGGATCGTGATCACGATGTAGGTCATGACTCCGGCGACGACGAGCGACGCGATCGTGACCAGGCCGAGGAGTCGGTATTGGAAGAGCGTGTAGATGACGACGAGGAGCAGACCGATCAGACCCGCGATCATTCCGCTCTGCAGCTGCGAGCTACCGAGCGTCGGCGAGATGGTCTCGGAGCTCTGCACCGTGAAGCTGATCGGCAGCGCGCCGAACTTGAGCTGGTCGGCGAGGGCCTTGGAGCTCTCCTCGGTGAACTGACCGGAGATCGACGGGCGACCGTCGGTGATGATGCCGTTCATCGACGGAGCCGAGAGCACCTGGCCGTCGATCACGAAGGCGAACTGGTCGAGCGGCGGGGTGGCCTTCAGGCCGTACAGACGCGTGCTGACCTCGGCGAAGTCCTTGGTGCCCTGGTCGTCGAAGACGAGGTTGACGACCCAGCGGCCCGTCGTTGCGCCGGACTGCGTGGTCTCCATGCCTGCGGAGGCATCGGAGATGTTCGCTCCCTCGACCTCGACCGGGCCGAGGATGTACTTGACCGTGCCGTCGACGTCACAGGTGACGAGCGGCTCGTCGGCCGGCGCGGCGTTGGCGGTGGCGGCCTCGGTCGACGCGCAGTCGAAGCTCTCGTACTCGGCCTGCAGCGCCGGGGTGACCCAGTTGAGGTCGCTGCCGTTGCTGGGGGTGACGCTCGGAGTCGTCTCCAGCTCGGGGTCAGGCGTGGCGCTGGGCTCCGGCGTAGCGGTGGACTCACCGTCGATCGACGCATTGGTCGGCGCACCGGCGACGAGCACAGGGCGCAGCTCCAACTTGGCCGACGACTGGATGCGGTTGCGTGTCTCGTCGTCGAGCTCACCGGGGATCGCCACGACGATGTTCTGACCGCCCTGGGTGTTGATCTCCGCCTCGGAGACACCGGAGGCGTCAACGCGCTGACGGATGATCGTCACGGCCTGGTCAAGCTGCTCCTGCGAGACGGTCTGACCGCTCTCGAGCTTGGGCGCGAGAATGATCTGCGTTCCGCCCTCGAGGTCGAGTGCGAGCTTGGGCGTCCACGAACCACCGCCCCAGATGACGCCTGCTGCATTGACGGCGAACAGGCCGACGATGATGACGGCAAGCCAGGTGAGGGAACGCCAGGCTTTCTTGACCGGGGTCGACTTTGCCACCGCGGAACTCAGCTTTCTACGTTCGTGCCCACGCCTTCATCGGCGTGGGCACGGAAAACGGACTATTTAGTCGTTCGACTTCTTGTCGGTCGAGCCGTCGGCATCGCCGGGCTCGGTGCCGGGCTCGGTGCCGGCGCCCTCGATGCGCTCACCGAACTCGGGAGCGGCGTCATCGATGGCGGAGTCCACTGCATCCGGGGCGGCCGCTGCTGCGACGGGGGTGACGACGCGGGCGATCGTCTGGCGGTGCAGTGCCAGGACGGTGCCGGGGGTCGACTCGAGGAGAACCTCGTTCTCCTCCTCGTCGATCGAGAGGATGGTTCCGTAGAGGCCGGAGTTGGTCATGACCTTGGCACCGGGAACGACCTGGGTCTGCAGCTCTGCTGCATCCTTCTGGCGCTTGCGGCTGTTGCGGAACATGAAGAAGATGAGCACCGCGAGAACGGCGAGCATGATCATTGTCAACGGATCCATAAAGTTGGAAAACCTTCCGAGTTGCGGCTGGACAACCGCAGCTGTCTAGCGCGGTCCATGGTGAGCCAGCTTGAATTATAGGTCATCCAGCAGTGTCCCAGCCGACGCCGGGTGCAGGCCGAAGTGCTGCCATGCGTCCGGGGTGGCGACACGCCCGCGCGGGGTGCGGGTTAAGAGTCCGATGCGCACCAGAAATGGTTCGACGACGGCCTCGATCGTCTCGCTCTCCTCGCCGACAGAGACCGCGAGCGTGTTGAGCCCGACCGGTCCACCGTTGAAGCGCGTGAGGATGATCTGCATCACGGCGCGGTCGAGTCGGTCGAGGCCGAGCGCGTCGACGTCGTAGAGCTCGAGGGCCGCGCGCACCGAGTGGATGTCGGCCCTGCCCGTGCCGTCTGACCCGCTCCTGTCCGAATAGACCAGGGCGTAATCGCGCACGCGGCGCAGCAGTCGGTTGGCGATGCGCGGCGTTCCCCGGCACCGGCCGGCGATCTCGGCCAGCGCCTCGCGGTCGATGTCCAGGCCGAGCAGGGATGCCGCGCGGGTGAGCACCTGTTCGAGCTCGTCATCGGCGTAGAACTCGAGGTGCGCCGTGAAGCCGAAGCGGTCGCGCAGCGGGTTCGGCAGCAGACCTGCCCTGGTCGTCGCACCGACGAGGGTGAACGGAGCGAGTTCGAGGGGGACGGAGGTGGCACCGGCGCCCTTGCCGACCATGATGTCGATGCGGAAGTCCTCCATGGCGAGGTAGAGCATCTCTTCCGCGGAGCGCGCCATCCGGTGGATCTCGTCGATGAAGAGCACCTCACCGGGAACGAGGGAGCTGAGCACGGCCGCCAGATCGCCGGCGTGCTGGATCGCCGGACCGCTCGCCATTCGCAGCGGGCGGTTGCCCTCGTGGGCGACGATCATCGCGAGGGTGGTCTTGCCGAGGCCGGGCGGCCCGGCGAAGAGGATGTGGTCTGGTGTTCGCCCCTGCATGGTCGCGGCCGTCAGCAGCAGCTGGAGCTGGCCGCGCACCTTGACCTGGCCGACGAACTCGCTCAGCGAGGCCGGGCGCAGTGCCCCCTCGAATGCGAGCTCGGCGTCGGATTCCAGCTCGGGCGCCAACAGCTCTGCCGGGGTGTCGTCGTAGTTCACGAGCGGCCGCCGATCGTGTGCTGGGCCGGACCGAGGCGGCCGAGTGCGAGCCGCAGCAGCACGGCGACGGATGCCTTGTCTGCGTCACCGGCATCGGCGAGCGTCTCCTCGACGGCCTGGACGGCCACCTTCTCCGACCAGCCGAGGCCGACGAGCGCGGCGAGGACGCTCTCACCGACGGCGGTCGGGGCCACCCTGGCCGCGTTCGGTGCGCTGGCGGCGGTGACGGCCAGCTTGCCGGTCAGTGAGAGCACGATGAGCTTCGCGGTCTTCGGGCCGATGCCGCTGACCTTGCGGAATGCCGCGTCATCCTCGTCGGCCACGGCGCGGGCGACCTGGTCCGGGCTGAGCACGGCGAGGACGCCGAGTCCGGACTTCGGGCCGACGCCCGTCACACCGGTGAGCAGTTCGAACACGGCGAGTTCGTCCGCGCTGTCGAAGCCGTAGAGCGTCAGGGCGTCCTCACGCACGACGAGCGTCGTGTGCAGGCGCAGCTCCTGCCCTCGGCTGGCGGCGAGGGCCGTCGCGGGCGTGACGTTGATCGCCAGTCCGACTCCCCCGACCTCGACGACGACGGTTGAACCGAGAGCAGAGAGCACGAGGCCACGAACGGAAGAGATCACCGCTTAAGACTACGGGGGGCCACCGACATGCGAGCGCCGGACTCGGCGGCGCGCCACGCCTTTTGTGCCGGCGTGAGGCCGTCTGCCTGCCCCGGCGCGCTCGGCAGTGTTCCGCCGCTCACGCCGGTGCGCCAGGCGTGGCAGATCGCGATGGCGAGTGCGTCTGCGGCATCCGCTGGCTTGGGCGGTGCTGCCAACTTCAGGATGCGGGTCACCATCGCCCCGACCTGGGCCTTGTCTGCCGCACCGTAGCCGGTGATCGAGGCCTTGACCTCGCTCGGGGTGTGCAGGCCGACGGCGAGGCCGCGTTGGGCGGAGAGGAACAGCGCGACTCCGCTGATCTGGGCGGTGCCCATCACCGTGCTCAGGTTGTGCTGGGCGAAGACGCGCTCGAGCGCGACCGCGTCCGGCTGGTGCCGGTCGAGCAGCTCGGCGAGCCCGGTGGCGACGGTGAGCAGGCGCTTCTCGATCGGATCGCCGGGCGAGGAGCGGATGACGCTCACATCGACCAGACGGGCCGTGCGATTGGGCTCGACATCGACGACTCCGACACCGCAACGGGTGAGGCCGGGGTCGATGCCGAGCACACGCACGGCCATCGGCTTACTCGGCCTCGAGCTCTGCCTGAACCTCGGGGGTCAGATCGAAGTTGCTGTAGATGTTCTGCACGTCATCGAGGTCCTCGAGCGCGTCGATGACCTTGAACACCTTGCGGGCGGTCTCGGCGTCGACCTCGATCTTGAGCGACGGCACGAAGGCGGAGTCGGCGGAGTCGTAGTCGATCCCGGCCTCCTGCAGCGCGACGCGGGCCGCGACCATGTCGCTCGGATCGGTCAGGATCTCGAAGGTCTCGCCCTCATCGTTGACCTCCTCAGCGCCGGCGTCGAGCACGGCGTCCAGGATGGCGTCCTCCGTCAGACCATCGGTCTTGGAGACGACGATGACACCCTTGCGGTGGAAGTTGTATGCGACGCTGCCCGGGTCACCCATAGTGCCGCCGTTGCGGCTGACCGCGGTGCGCACCTCGGCCGCTGCGCGGTTCTTGTTGTCGGTCAGACACTCGATCAGCAGCGCGACGCCGTTGGCGGCGTAGCCCTCGTACATGATCGTGGTGTAGTCGACCGACTCACCGCTGAGGCCGGCACCGCGCTTGACGGCGCGGTCGATGTTGTCGTTGGGAACCGAGGTCTTCTTCGCCTTCTGGATGGCGTCGACGAGCGTCGGGTTGCCCGAGAGGTCTGCACCGCCCATCTTGGCGGCGACCTCGATGTTCTTGATCAGCTTGGCGAAGGCCTTCGCACGGCGGGAATCCGTGATGGCTTTCTTGTGCTTGGTCGTTGCCCACTTGGAATGCCCGGACATGAGTCTCCTGTTTTACTCGCTGAAATCTGCCTTGCCAGTCTAGAACAGCACCGCGCCCCCACCCGATATCTCAGGCGAGCTTCATCAACGTTCGCAGATTTCGGTTGGTGGTTGACGAGCGGAAGCGTGCCTTCGCGGTGAGCTTGCTGAATGCACTGTTGACGCCGACCTCGCGGCGGCAGTGCCAATAGAGCACGCCGTCTCCCTCGACGACGATCTCGTCCGCCGGGTCGAGCGTCGGCGCTGCGGCCACGAGCTCTGCCAGCGATGCGGGCTCAGAGCTGAACAAGACATAGGGGTGCCAGCCGTCTGTGCCCGCATCGAACGGGAAGCGCTCGATCACGCTCTGCACCCGGCTGAGCGGCTCGAGCACGATCCAGGCGTCGTAGCCGAACCGCTCGGACAGCGCCGTCTCGATGCGCAGCTTCAGCGCGGCGGCATCCGCTGCATCGGTGGTGACGTCGGCGTCGAACACGACGTTGCCGCTGGCCAGCACGGTGCGCACGTTCTCGAAGCCCAGAGCACGGAAGAGTGCGGCGAGATCGGCGGACTTGATGGAGATGCCGCCGACGTTCACCCCGCGGAGGAGTGCGACACAGCGAACCATTCCGGGGGTGGTCATGCTGCGAGTGTACGCGCGCGCACCTTGCCCAAGAAGTACTCGTGGAAGCGGTGCTCCCCCGTGATCTCGGGGTGGAAGCTGGTGCCGAGCAGATTGCCTTGTTCGACGGCGACGACGCGGCCGTCCGCGAGTGTTGCGAGTGCCCGCGCGTTGGGGCCGACGGATTCGACGACGGGCCCCCGGATGAAGACGGCGTGCACGGGCACGTCACCGAGCTCCGGGATGTCGAGATCGGTCTCGAACGACTGCGTCTGCGAGCCGAAGGCGTTCCGGCGCACGACGACGTCGAGGCCGCCCAGGCTCTCCTGGCCGGCGATCGCGTCGAGCACGGAGTCGGCGAGCATGATCAGCCCTGCGCAGGTGCCGTAGACGGGGAGCCCGTCGCGGATGCGGGCGCGCAATGGTTCGGCGAGGCCGAAGGTGCGCGCGAGTTTGTCCATCACGCTCGACTCGCCGCCCGGAATCACCAGGCCGTCAATGGCGGCCAGTTCTTCCGGGCGTCGAACGAGGGTGACGTCGGCCCCCAGGGTGCGCAGAACACTCGCGTGCTCGCGGAAATCACCCTGGAGGGCCAGAACGCCAACGACCACGTGTTACCAGCCGCGCTCGGCGAGGCGGTGCGGTGCGGGCAGGTCGGCGACGTTGATGCCGACCATGGCCTCACCCAGCCCACGCGACACCTCGGCGATGACCTTGGCATCGTCGAAGAAGGTCACGGCCTTGACGACGGCTGCTGCACGCTGCGCCGGGTTGCCCGACTTGAAGATGCCGGAGCCGACGAAGACGCCGTCTGCACCGAGCTGCATCATCATGGCGGCATCCGCGGGGGTGGCGACGCCACCGGCGGTGAACAGCACGACGGGGAGCTTGCCGGTCTCGGCGATCTCGGCGACGAGCGCGTACGGCGCCTGCAGCTCCTTGGCCGCGACGTAGAGCTCGTCCTTGCTCATCGAGCTGAGCTGGGCGATCTCGCTCTTGATCTTGCGGATGTGCTTGGTCGCCTCGGAGACGTCGCCGGTGCCGGCCTCGCCCTTGGAGCGGATCATCGCCGCGCCCTCGTTGATGCGGCGGAGTGCCTCACCCAGGTTGGTTGCTCCACAGACGAAGGGAACGTTGTAGCCCCACTTGTCGATGTGGTTGACGTAGTCGGCCGGGCTCAGCACCTCGGACTCGTCGATGTAGTCCACCTCGAGTGCCTCGAGAACCTGTGCCTCGACGAAGTGGCCGATGCGGGCCTTCGCCATCACCGGGATGGAGACCTCGGCCTTGATGGCCTCGATCAGGTCGGGGTCGCTCATGCGTGCGACGCCGCCCTGCGAACGGATGTCGGCCGGCACGCGCTCGAGAGCCATGACGGCTACGGCGCCGGCATCCTCTGCGATACGGGCCTGCTCTGCGGTGACGACGTCCATGATGACGCCGCCCTTGAGCATCTCGGCGAGGCCGCGCTTGACGCGGCTGGAACCGAACTGCTCGGTAGAAGTGCTCTCAGTCATGCTGTTAATCCTATTCGGCTGTGAGGGTGGGACTGTGCAGTGGGTTACGAAGTGTGAGCGGCCGGCCAGCCGTCGGCGATTTCCTTGCGCACATCGCCGAGCAGGCGCGGCAGCGCCTTGGTGCCGGCGATGATGGGGAAGAAGTTCGCGTCGAGTGCCCAGCGCGGAACGATGTGCTGGTGCAGGTGCTCGGCAATGCCGGCGCCGGCGATGCGGCCCTGGTTCATGCCGATGTTGAAGCCGTCGCAGTGCGAGACCTCGGTGAGCACGCGCATCGCGATCTGGGTGAGCTCGCCAATCTCGGCGACCTCCTCCGGCGTGGCCTGGTCGTAGGTGGCGATGTGACGGTACGGGCAGATCAAGAGGTGCCCGCTGTTGTACGGGTACAGGTTGAGCAGGACGTACGCGTGCGTGCCGCGCGCGACGATCAGTGCCTTCTCGTCATCCATCGACGGGGCGAGGCAGAACGGGCAGTCATCCTTGTGCGGCTGCTGCCCGTCCTGGATGTAGACCATGCGGTGCGGGGTCCAGAGGCGCTGGAACGCGTCGGGAACCGCGGCGAAATCCGCGCTGTTCTCGAGCTCTACCGGCATCTGTGCGTCTGTCTCCTCTGACCCTGCATCCGTCATGTCAGATCTGACCCTGCGTCGTGACCTGGGCGCGAGTGTCGATCGCCGCACGGATGCGGGCGATGGCGTCGGCGACCGGGACGCCGTTCTCCTGCGTGCCGTCGCGGAAGCGGAAGCTGACGCTGCCGTTGGCTCGGTCTTCCTCGCCGACGATGAGCTGGAAGGGGACCTTGGCCATGGTGTGGTTGCGGATCTTCTTCTGCATGCGCTCGTCGGAGAGGTCGAGCTCAGCGCGCACGCCGGCCTTCTTGAGCTGGTCGATGACATCACCGAGGAACTCGGCGTACTGCTCGGCGACGGGGATGCCGACGACCTGGACGGGCGAGAGCCAGACCGGGAACGCGCCGGCGTAGTGCTCGGTGAGCACGCCGAAGAAGCGCTCGATCGAGCCGAACAGCGCTCGGTGGATCATGACGGGCCGCTGACGGCTGCCATCGGGGGCCGTGTACTCGAGCTCGAAGCGCTCCGGCAGGTTGAAGTCGAGCTGGATCGTCGACATCTGCCAGGTGCGGCCGATGGCGTCGCGGGCCTGCACCGAGATCTTGGGGCCGTAGAACGCGGCTCCGCCCGGGTCTGGCACGAGTTCGAGACCGGACGCCGCGCCGACCTCCGCCAGCGTCGCCGTCGCCTCTTCCCA
>JBEVGZ010000118.1:0-4091 GCA_040511515.1 Microterricola sp. | reverse complement strand
CTCTCTGCTCCAACGGTGATGTGTTCGGCTAGTGGATGATCGCCTTCAACGCGATCATGGCGAATCCGAATGCCGCTGTGCCGAGCGCCCCGGCGATGCGGACGGGCCACGAGCTGCCCCGCACCGCGAACGCGCTGTAGCCCAGAACGGCGAGGACCACGACGCCCAACCACAGCGCCGTCCACAACGCCACCGAATCGGGAATCGCTTCCAGGGCTCCGAGCAGCAGAACGAAGCAGGGCAACAGCGCCGAGAGCAGGAAGCCGATGGAGCGGCGCACTGAGCGGTGGAATGCGATGGCGAGGGTCGTGTCATCACCCTCGACGACGCCATGACCCGCGACGGTTCCGGCATAGACATGCGCGGCCCAGAACACCACGACGGTGCCGACGACGCTGAGGAAGGTCTGCATCGAGCTGGCCCCGTAGCTGCCGGCGACGACGATCATGCCGCTGACCAACACGATGCCGTACACGGACTCCTCGGTGACGAAACCCGTGCGCACCCGCGTCACGAGGTCGGCGTCGCTCTCCGGCGGTTCCGGTGTGTGGTCGTTCATGGTGCGTGTTCCTCCTTGGTGCGCCCGGCGATCTCGGCCGGGATGCCGCGGGAGAACAATAGCGCGAATGCCGCGATCGCGATGAGCGCGAAGAAGGCGGTGCGCAGCGAGCTGATCTGAGACTCGGCATAGACCGTTGTGAGCGTCGCGGCATCGGCGGAGCTCAGCCCCGCGTCTTCGGCGATGCCGGCAACACTGCTGGCCGGAACGATGTCCACTCCGCCAGCGGTGAGTTCGGCGACCGAGCCCTTCACATCCTCCGGCAGCGTGCTTGCGGAGACGCCTCCGGCGAAGGATGTGGCCAACGCCCCGATCAACACAGAGCCGATCAGCGCGGTGCCGAGCGAGGACCCCAGGTTCTGGAACACGCCCTGCAGCCCGCCGACCTCGCTTGATTCCTTGCCGCTGACGGAGGACATGTTCACGTTGCCGAGCTGTGAGGCAAGGAGGCCGAGCGCGGCACCCGCACAGAACATGCCGATGGCGAAGATCCAGCTCTTCAGTTCGATGTCGACGGATGCCAGCAGAACCACCGCGCTGGCGACGAGCACGAACTGCCCCCATTGCACGATGCGACGCGGTGACCAGATCGCCGAGAGCCGGGTGCCAATGATCGAGAACAGGATCAGCGAGACCGAGAGCGGGAAGATCTTGATGCCCGTCTGGAGCGCGTCGAGGCCCAGGGTCATCTGCAGGTAGACCGGCACCATGAAGAAGAGGCCGGCCGTGATGGCGTACTGCGCTCCGAGCACGCTGAGACCGCTGCGCAGCTGGGTGATCCGGAACATCTCCACGTGCACGAGTGGGGGCCGGCCGGCCGCCACCAAGGCTTTCTGTCTGCGCACGAAAACGTAGATCAGCACCGAGCCGGCGAGGATCAGCCACGCGGTGAGCGAGATACCGAGCGGCGCGATCGGCACCCCACCGATCTCGGGGGAATGCAGAGGCGTGATCCAGCCCCAGGTCTTACTCTGCAGCATCCCGAACACGACGAAGACGAGCCCGAATGCGGAGAGCAGCACGCTCAGCACATCGATGCGCACCTTCTGCGGAGGGGTGGAGTCCGTGACCAGCCGCGCGCAGAGCACGACGACGGCCATGATCACGACCTCGGCCACGAAGACGTAGCGCCAGTTCAGGTAGGTGGTGATGAAGCCGCCGATCAGCGGGCCGGCGGCCACGGCGGCACCAGAGACCGCACCGATCACCGCATAGGCGGTGATTCGGTCGCGACCGGTGTAGTTGTCGGCGATGAGCGCGGCGATGGCCGGGATCACCAGAACGGCGCCGAGCCCCTCGATGATCGACCAGCCGAGAAACAGGGTCTGCACATTCGGGCTGAGCGCCGTGGTGAGCGATCCGATGGCGTAGACGACCGATCCGATCACGAAGGCCCGGCGTCTGCCCCAGACGTCACCGAGCTTCGCCCCGAGCAGCATCACGGAGGCCATGGTCAGCGTGTAGAAGGTAATGGCCGCCTGCATGGCGGCCACGGTCGTGTCCAGATCGGCCACGACCGTCGAGATCGACACGTTCATCACCGTGCCGTCCAACACCATGACGAACTGGGCGGAGCCGAGGATGATGACGACTGACCATTTCTTCATGCAGCTGCCGACTCTCTCTGTCGGCATGGGCGGTTCCGGATGCCGCAGGCTCAGTATTGACCCGAATTCAGGCGCGGCGCAACGGACACGCGGGGGTAGCGCTGAGCAAAAGCACAGGGGTACAGTCTGAGCCACTGGCGCAGCCGTGGGGGTGTGCCCCGAAAGAATGGTCACGACTATGAATTTCTGGGACGTTGTCGGTTTCTTCTTCTGGACATGGGTGCTCGTGTCCTACCTGATGATCCTGTTCTGGATCCTCAGCGATCTGTTCCGAGACCACACTCTCAGCGGATGGTTCAAGGCCATCTGGATCATCTTCCTGATCTTCGTGCCATTCCTCACCGCGCTCGTCTACCTGATCGCGCGCGGTTCGTCGATGAACGAGCGGGCCGGCCGCGGCCGCGGCGTCGTGCCAGAGGACTACTCGAAGCCGGCGCCATCGAGCACACCGGCAGCCGACATCGCGCAGGCGAAGGCGCTGCTGGATGCCGGCACCATCAACCAACGCGAGTACGACGCGCTCAAGGCGAAAGCCATGGGCGAGTTCTAAGAGACGGGCGCCAAGACAATGGCCGAGTCGGACGCCGCAGCGAGCGGCATCAGCGAAGCATTTCGGCTGCGGGCGGCCGGCGGGCGTGACGCCCGCCGGCGCTCGCCGCGCTCCGGCCCGGCCGAGTGGGCTGCGGCATCCGACCGGCCTGACCCCGTCTCCCTCCTCGAGGAGCAGGCGCTCAGCCGGGCGCCGGAACTCGTGCCCATCCGCTACGGGCGCATGCTCGTGTCGCCGTTCACCTTTTACCGCGGCGCGGCGCTGCTCATGGCATCCGATCTCGCCGGCACTCCGGACTCCGGCATCACCGTGCAGCTCTGCGGTGATGCCCACCTGTCGAACTTCGGAGTGTTCGGCACTCCGGAGCGCTCGTTGCTCTTCGATATCAACGACTTCGACGAGACCCTGCCGGGGCCGTGGGAGTGGGATCTCAAGCGCCTGGCGGCGAGCTTCGAAGTGGCCGGGCAACACCGCGGCTTCACCGAGGCCGAACGGCGCGACAGCGTGCTCGCGCTGGCCCGCTCCTATCGCGAGCGGATGCGCGAGGCTGCCGACTCCCCCGTGCTCCGCTCCTGGTACGACCGACTGAACGCCGACGATGCCCTCGCCTGGCTGCAGAACGAGCAGGCAGAGGGCCGGGCGGACAAGAAGCAGGTCAAGCGCACCACGGAGGTCTTCGCCAAGGCCCGCACCCGCGACAGCGCGCGGGCCACCAAGAAGCTCGTCGGCGTCGTCGACGGCGAACTGCGGATCCTCTCCTACCCCCCGCTGATCGTGCCCGTCGGCGAGCTGGCCGGGGAGGGGCGCACCCGCGAGCAGGAGGTGGAGCAGATGCGCGAGCTGATCTCCTCCTACATGGAGACGTTGGGCAACCGGCACCACCCCGCCCACGAGTATGAATACGTGCACATGGCCCGCAAGGTCGTCGGCGTCGGCAGCGTCGGCACGCGCGCGTGGATCCTGTTGCTGCGCGGGCGCAACGACGAGGACCTCCTGCTGCTGCAGGCGAAGGAGGCGCAGCGGTCGGTGCTTGAGCGTTTCCTGCCCGCCAGCGAGTATGACCACCAGGGCGAACGTGTCGTGCGCGGTCAGCGCATGATGCAGGCGGCGAGCGACATCTTCCTCGGCTGGCAGCGGGTGGAGGGCTTCGACGGCGAAAACCGAGACTTCTACATACGCCAGATGCACGACTGGAAGGGTTCGGCCGACATCGAGATGATGAACCCGACCGGCCTCCTGCTTTACGCGCACCTCTGCGGGGAGACGCTGGCCAGGGCGCACGCTCGGGCGGGTGATCGCGTCGCTATCGCCGCCTACCTCGGCGGATCCGATGTGTTCGACCGGGCCATCGCCGACTTTGCGAGCGCATACGCCG
>JBEVGZ010000117.1:0-3617 GCA_040511515.1 Microterricola sp. | reverse complement strand
GCCTCGATCTCGTCACCGAACATCTCGATGCGGATCGCGAGCTCCTCGTACATCGGGATGATCTCGATGGTGTCACCGCGCACCCGGAAGTTGCCGCGGGAGAAGTCGATGTCGTTGCGCTGGTACTGCATCGAGACGAACTTGCGCACCAGCCAGTCGCGGCTCACCTTCTGGCCGACCTGGAGCGCCACCATGGCGTTCATGTACTCGTCCGGCGTGCCGAGACCGTAGATGCAGGACACGGTCGACACGACGATCACGTCGCGCCGGCTGAGCAGCGAGTTCGTCGTCGAGTGGCGGAGCCGTTCGACCTCGGCGTTGACCGAGCTGTCCTTCTCGATGAAGGTGTCCGTCTGCGGCACGTAGGCCTCTGGCTGGTAGTAGTCGTAGTACGAGACGAAATACTCGACCGCGTTGTTCGGCATCAGCTCGCGGAACTCGTTGGCCAGCTGGGCGGCAAGGGTCTTGTTGTGCGCCAACACCAGCGTCGGGCGCTGAACGGCCTCGACCAGCCAGGCGGTTGTCGCCGACTTTCCCGTTCCGGTGGCACCGAGCAGCACGACGTCCGTCTCGCCGGCATTGATCCTGGCAGACAAGTCGGCGATCGCGCCGGGTTGGTCACCGCTCGGGGTGTAGTCGCTGACGACCTCGAATGGGCGAACGGCGCGCGTGGGTTCCATGCTTCGAGTCTACGGACGCCCACCGACAGAGCGCTCTGACTGCACCCGCATCCAGAGGTCATCGACCTGACTCATCGTGTGGGCGAGGCTCTCGTCGGTGTCGATCACGACATCGGCGACCGCGCGTCGCTCCTCGTCGCTGGCCTGGGACTCGACCCTGGCGTTGGCGTGGGCCGGGTCGAGGCCCCGCTCCTCGACCAGACGCGCGACCCGCGTCTTCTTCGGCGCCTCGACGACGACAATGAGGTCGAACGGTTCCGAGGCGCGCCCGGCCTCGACGAGCAGCGGGATGTCGTGGACGATGACGGCATCCGGATCCGCGGCGATCGCCTCGGCCTTGAGCTTCTCCCCCAGCTCGCGCACGGCGGGGTGCACGATGGCGTTCAGCCTGGCCCGCGCATCGTCGTCGTGGAAGATGACCGCCCCGAGCTTCTCGCGATCGAGGCTGCCGTCGGCGCTCAGCACGCCGTCACCGAACTCCTCGCGGATGCGGGCGAGACCTGGCGTACCCTTCTCGACGACCCTGCGGGCGAGAACGTCGGCATCGATCAGGATCGCGCCGTGCTGAACGAGACGGCGGGCGACCGTCGATTTGCCCGAGGCGATGCCGCCAGTCAATCCGATGAGATACACAGTCAGAGTCTAGACGTGCCAGACTCGGCACATGCTGGAGTTCCTCACCGGAAGCGCCCTGGCCGCATCTGCCGGTCTGAACGCCTACATCCCCCTTCTTCTCATCGGGCTCGGCTCACGGTTCACCGGTCTGATCGAGCTGCCGCCGAACTGGGCCTGGCTGCAGAATGAGTGGGTGCTCGGCATCCTCGCCGTGCTCCTCGTGCTCGAGATCTTGGCAGACAAGGTGCCGGGCGTCGACTCGGTGAATGACATCGTCCAGACGGTGGTGCGGCCGACGTCCGGCGGGCTCGCGTTCGGCTCCGGCAGCTCGGCGACGACCGTGGCCATCACCGATCCCGCCGCGTTCTTCAGCTCGAACCAGTGGGTGCCCATCGTGATGGGCGCCGTCATCGCGCTCGCCGTGCATCTGGCGAAGCTCAGTGTTCGTCCTGTCGCGAACGCACTCACGGCCGGACTCGCCGCGCCCGTGATCAGCACGGCTGAGGACATCAGCAGTGTCGTGATCTCGGTGCTCGCGATCCTCGCCCCGGTCATTGCACTGCTGGCGATGATCGGCGGTGTCGTGTTGGTGACGCGGTGGATTGCCCGGCTCAGGCGCAGTCGCCGCTCCACGGCACAGCCAGCCAGCTCTCCGTGATGTAGGGCAACAGGATCGTCTCGGCCCGCGTCTCCGGGTGGGCATCCAATACCGTCTCGATGCGTGCGAGCATGGCGGCCCGCTCCGCCTCGCTCGCCACCAGGTAGTAGCTGCGAGTCGTGGCGAGGTTGAGGATGCCGGCCCGGTCCGTGTGCTGCGTCCAGCGCTCGACATGCCGAGCGACGACCGTCATGCCGGCGCCCAGTGTCGGAACGAATGCCGTCGCGTTCAGCTCGGCGTGCATCGCCGTGGAGAGAGCCGCGACCCAGGGAATGGCCTCGTCGCGGCTGTTCCAGATCAGTCCGAGGCGGCCGCCTGGACGCAGCACCCGCACCACCTCACGCGTCACCAGCTCCTCGTCCATCCAGTGCCAGGCCTGGGCGACGGTCACCAGGTCGACGCTGGCGTCTGGCAGCGGGATGTGCTCGCCGCTGCCGACGATGGTCGTGAGCCCCGGCATCCGCTCGGCCGCGACGCGCAGCATGTCGGCGGAGGGATCGACGGCGGTAACCCTGTCGCCGTGCGCGAGCAGGCTGGCGCTCAGTTTGCCCGTTCCCGCCCCGAGGTCGAGCACGTCCCCTGCTGCTGATGCCGCGCCGCGGAGCCACCGCACGCTCTCCTCCGGGTATCCGGGGCGGTGCCGGTCGTAGTCGTCCGCGCCGTGCCGGAAGGACTCGGCGTGCTGCTGGAGGCGTCCGATCTGCATGAGACCAGCCTAGGCAGCATGGCCGGTCGGCAGGCGTTAACGACGAAACGGGCCGATCCAGAAGGACCGACCCGTTTCGCTGCGTTCAACCGCGCGTTTCGGCGTGGTGAGCGCGGATGATGCTAGTTGCCGCCCGAGAGCTTCTCGCGCAGTGCGGCGAGGGACTCGTCATCGGCAAGCGTGCCACCGGTGGCGGACTCGCTCGAGAAGGTCGAACCGGCCGCAGCGGCTTCGCCGGCAACGGCAGCCTCTTCGTTCGCGGTTGCAACCTGCTTCTTGTGGGCCTCCCAGCGAGCCTGGGCTGCAGCGTACTGCTGCTCCCACACCTCGCGCTGGGTGTCGAAGCCCTCGCGCCACTCGTTCGTCTCCGGGTCGAAGCCCTCGGGGAACTTGTAGTTGCCCTGGTCGTCGTACTCGGTGAGCATGCCGTAGAGGGCCGGGTCGAACTCGGTGCCCTCGGGGTCGACACCCTCGTTGGCCTGCTTGAGGCTCAGCGAGATGCGGCGACGCTCGAGGTCGATGTCGATGACCTTGACGAAGACCTCGTCGCCAACCGACACGACCTGCTCGGCCAGCTCAACGTGCTTGCCGGAGAGCTCGGAGATGTGAACGAGGCCCTCGATGCCCTCTGCGACGCGAACGAACGCGCCGAAGGGGACGAGCTTCGTGACCTTGCCCGGTGCAACCTGGCCGATGGCGTGGGTGCGGGCGAAGACCTGCCACGGGTCCTCCTGCGTTGCCTTGAGCGACAGCGACACGCGCTCGCGCTCGAGGTCAACCTCGAGGATCTCGACGGTGACTTCCTGGCCAACCTCAACAACCTCAGAGGCGTGCTCGATGTGCTTCCAGCTGAGCTCGGAGACGTGCACGAGGCCGTCAACGCCGCCGAGGTCGACGAACGCACCGAAGTTGACGATCGAGGAGACGACGCCCTTACGGACCTGACCCTTCTGAAGGT
>JBEVGZ010000116.1:0-5809 GCA_040511515.1 Microterricola sp. | reverse complement strand
TCCGATCGCGACCATGCAGCTCACCCGCATCCCTGGCATGGCGAGGCGCGGTTCGACGCGCCTGCTCATCGAGGCCGTGCGGGTGAATAGCGCGCTGCGCTCGTCCGGAATCGGCGGGGCCATGATGCGGTGGGTGACCGACACGGCCGCCCCTGCGCTCGGATCACGCCTGGTGCAGCTCACCTCGGACGCCGCGAGGACCGATGCGCATCGTTTCTACGAACGCCTCGGCTTCGTCGGTTCCCACGTGGGGTTCAAGTACCCCGTCGCCTAGCGACGCCAGGCGGTTAGGCCAGCGCGATGAGGTCGGCGTAGTCCTTGTTCCAGTGATCCTCGACACCGTCGGGAAGGATCAGCACGCGCTCCGGGTTCAGCGCCTCGACGGCACCCGGGTCGTGACTGACGAGAACGACGGCGCCCTCGAAGTGTGCCAGCGCGTCGAGGATCTCGAGTCGGCTGGCGGGGTCGAGGTTGTTCGTCGGCTCATCGAGGAGCAGCACGTTGGCACCGGAGACGACGATCATGGCCAGCGCCAGGCGGGTCTTCTCTCCACCGGAGAGCACACCGGCCTTCTTGTGGCCGTCGTCGCCGGTGAACAGGAACGAGCCGAGCACCTTGCGGGCCTCGGTTTCGGTGATGTTCGGCGAGGAGGAGACCATGTTCTCGAGCACGGTGCGGTTGACGTCGATCGTCTCGTGCTCCTGCGCGAAGTACCCGATGCGCAGGCCGTGGCCGGGCTGGATAGAGCCGGTGTCCGGCTGGTCCGCCCCACCGAGGATACGCAGCAGCGTCGTCTTTCCGGCACCGTTCAGCCCGATGATGACAACCTTGGAGCCGCGGTCGATCGCCAGGTCGACGGCGGTGAAGATCTCCAGCGAGCCGTAGCTCTTGCTGAGGTTCTCCGCCATGAGCGGCGTGCGACCGCACGCGGCCGGGGTCGGGAAGCGGAGCTTCGCGACGCGATCGGCGACGCGCACCTCGTCGAGGCCGGCGAGCAGCTTCTCGGCGCGCGCGACCATCTGGTGGGCGGCGGCGGCCTTGGACGCCTTGGCGCCGAAGCGGGCGGCCTGCATCTGCAGCACACCGGCCTTCTTCTCGGCGTTGGAGCGCTCCTTCTTGCGGCGCTCCTCGTCGGCCGCACGCTGACGCTGGTAGTTCTTCCAGTTCATGTTGTACGTGTCGATCACCATGCGGTTCGCGTCCAGATAGAACACGCGGTTCACGGTCTCGCCGACGAGCTCGATGTCGTGGGTGATGACGATGAACCCGCCCTTGTAGTTCTTCAGGAACTCGCGCAACCAGACGACGGAATCGGCGTCCAGGTGGTTGGTGGGCTCATCGAGGATCATGGTGCCGGCATCCGAGAACAGGATGCGGGCCAGCTCGATACGGCGGCGCTGACCACCGGAGAGGGTCTTCAGGGGCTGCTCGAGGATGCGGTCGGGCAGGTTGAGATTGCTTGCGATAGACGCGGCCTCAGCCTCTGCGGCATAGCCGCCGAGCGCCTGGAAGCGGTCGGTCAGGTTGCCGTACTTCTTCATGCCCGCAGCGGCAACGGCCTCGTCGCTGCTGCCCATGTCGATCGTCGCCTGCTGCATCTCCAGCACGATGGTGCCGAGGCCGCGGGCATCGAGGATGCGGGTGCGGGCGAGCATCTCCGGGTCGCCGGAGCGCGGGTCCTGCGGCAGGTAGCCGATCTCGCCGGTGCGCTCGATGGTGCCGCCGGTCGGCAGGGTCTCCCCCGCGAGGGTCTTGGTCAGTGTGGTCTTGCCCGCACCGTTGCGGCCGACGAGGCCGATCTTGTCACCGGCGGATACGCGAAAGTTCACGTTCTCCATGAGTACGCGCGCTCCGACGCGAATCTCGAGGTCTTGAACGTTCAGCACGGCGCATCCGTTTCGATTGAGGACAAGTGATGTCCGGGGAATGTGGGGGTGGGTGCGCACGGTCATCCGAAATGAGGCGCAACGCACCATTCTACCGAAGCTCACCCTGCACAAGTGCCCGATGCAGAATACTGGGGTGATGGCACGCCTCAGCGCACAGCGCGAGCTCGCACTTCTGCGGGCCAGAGCACAGGGTCTGTTCCCCGCGGATGCCGCACGGCCCGCCGCCGTCACCGACCGTCTGCTCGCGCTCCAGGCACAGGATCTCGCGGCCGCGAAGTGGGCGATCGGCGCCCGTTGCCCCGGTGCGAGCATTGCATCGATCGATGAGGCGATCGATTCCGGGGAGCTGGTGCGCTCGTGGCCGATGCGGGGGACGCTGCACGTTGTTCCCGGGCCGGACCTCGGGTGGATGCTGCAGTGCACGAGCGAGCGTCTGTTGCACCAGGCCAGGCTGACGCACGAGCGGCAGGGCCTGACGAGCGCGGTGTACGCGCAGGCGCGGGAGCTGGCCATCGACGCGCTCCACGGCGGCCGAAGCCTGACCCGCGACGAGTTCCAGTCGCTGCTGGAGCGCCACGGCATCGCGACCGCTGAGGGTCGGGGTTACCACCTGATTTGGTATCTCGCGCAGACGGGAACGCTGTGTTGGGGGCCGACCGCCGGCAGCGCACAGGCTCTGGTGCTGCTGGACGAGTGGGTCCAGCGGCCTCGCGTGCTCGAGCGGGACGAGGCGCTGGCGGAGTTCCTGTTGCGGTACATCCGTGGGCACGGCCCGGCGACCCTGCAGGATTTTGTCTGGTGGAGCAAGGTGACCGTTGCCGAGGCGAAGCGCGGGCTCGCGATCGCACGACCATTGTTGGCCGAGCGGCGCTCCGCGGACACCAGCTATTGGGTCGATGCCGAGGTGGACGGCGCCGTCGCCGACGCGGCCGAACGGCGCCGCTTCGCGGCATCCGTGTGGCTGCTTCCGGCATTCGACGAGTACTTCCTCGGCTACCGGGATCGGGAGGCCGCGGCAGACATCGAACACCACGGGCGCATCGTGCCGGGCAAGAACGGTGTGTTCCAGCCGATCATCGTCGCGGGCGGCCGGGTCGTCGGAACGTGGAAGCGGCGGGCGGCCGGTGGCCGTCTGCACGTCACGGCCGAACCCTTCGCCGAATTGAGTGCGGGGCAGCTGGCCGGCATTCGACGTGAGGCGGGCAGATACGCGCGCTTTCTGGGGCTCGCCCTGCAGGACTAGCCTGAGAGGGTGCGAATGACTTCTCGCATCCAGGCGCCGAGCCGGGTGCCGCTGCTGCAGGTGACGAAGGTGGCGGTCGCGTCGGTTCTCGCCTGGCTGATCGCGCAGCTGTTGTTGCCGACCGACATGCCGATCTTCGCTGCGATCGCCGCGCTCCTCGTCGTGCAACCGAGCGTCAACCAGACGCTCGGGCGAGCCATTGAACGCTCCGTCGGGGTCATCGCCGGCGTCATCGTCGCCACGGTCATCGCCCAACTGTTCGGCGAGAGCGAATGGATCATCCTGACGAGCATCGTCGTGGCGATCTTCATCGGCTGGGCGTTGCGGCTCACACCGGCATCCGCCAATCAGATCCCCATCAGCGCGATGCTCGTGCTGGCGCTCGGCACCACGACACCGGGCTACGCGGCCGAACGGATCATCGAGACCCTGATCGGCGCGACAATCGGCTTCATCGTGACGATCAGCATCGCCCCTCCCGTGCTGCTCGCGCCGGCCACGGAGAGCGTTGCCGCTCTCGGACGAGAGCTGGCGGCAACGATCGATCGGCTCGCGGTCGCGCTCGAGAAGCCGCTGCGCCCCGCTGAGCTTGAGGAGCTGCTGCTCAACGCCCGTCTGCTGCGGCCGATGCAGGCGAAGGCCGCCGACGCCGTGAAGCAGGGCAGGGAGAGCCTCGCATTCAACCCGCGCCGCTCTCGGCTCGGCAGCGCCGTTGAGGCGGAGGCCGCACTGCTCAACCGGCTCTCCCCCCTGGTCAACCGTGTGCTCGGCATGACCAGGGCCGTACGCGACCACTACGACGACAGCCTCAGACAGGAACCGACGGTGCGCGCGATTTCCGTCGAGCTGAAACGCGCGGCCCACGATCTGCTCCTGCTGGTCGAGCCGAGCGGAGATTCCGTCTCCGCGCGGGACGATGTCGTCGAGCCGCCCATGCTGACCGCACCGCTGGTGATCGCGACCCCGCATCCAGAGCACTGGATCCTCATCGGATCGTTGATGGAAGATCTTCGCCGCGTCCGGGAGGAGATCGTCGGTGACTGATCAGCCGCGCCTGCTCTCGCCCCGCCGCCTCGAGGCGTTCTCCGATGGGGTGTTCGCGATCGCGGCCACGCTCCTGGTGCTCGACCTCTCCGTTGACCACCTCGGCACAATCGACAGCAATGATCAGCTCTGGCGTGCGTTCGGCGACATCTCAGAGAGTCTGATCAGTTTCGTCATCAGCTTCCTGTTGCTGTGCATGTTGTGGATGGTGCACACGCGCCAGTTCGAGCACGTCACCCGCGTGGACGACACCGTGCTCTGGCTCAACTCGCTGCGCCTGCTCGGCGTCGTCCTGATCCCGTTCACGACGAGCGTGAACGCCGACTTCAGCGAGCTCTTGCTCGGTCGGCTGGTTCTGCCGCTGAACTTCCTGTGGGTGCTGGTGCTCGACTGGGCGCTGTGGCGCTACGTCACAACCTCGCCCCGCGGCCTGCTCGGCGAGATCTCGGATGACGAACTGCGCGCGAGCAGCGGCAGGGCGCTCGGCGCTGTGCTCACCGGCATCGTCGTGCTCGTGCTGGCGCCCTTCATCGGCTCGTGGGCGTTCCTGGCCTTCGCGGTCAGCGCCCTACTGGGGGCTGGGCGAGCCCGGCGGCGACGCCGCCGATAAGCCGGCGCGGCGCGGCGACGATCACAGCACGAAGGCGGTGACGACGGCGAGGTGGTCGCTCTCCCCCGCCTCGACGACGGAACTGTCAACCGCCTCGAGCCCGTGCTGGAAGATGTGGTCGATCCGCGCCATCGGCATCGCGCTCGGCCAGGTGAAACCGAGCGACGCCGTGGTCTGGTTCGGCTCCGAGACGCTCTGCTGCAGGGCGCGGAGCGCGGGGTCGGTGCTCGTGGCGTTGAAGTCGCCCATGACCAGCACCCGCTCGTTCTCATCGCGCTCGACGATTGCGGCCAGCTCGGTGAGCATCCCGTCCCTGTCGCTCTGGGCGCCAGGCCGCAGCGAGGCGGCGTGGACGACGTACACACTGACCAGACCGCTCGGGGTCTCCAGATCGGCGGCCAGCGCACGATTCCAGCCGAGGTCGAGGTCGAGCGGCTGTTCGTTCACGATCGGGTACCGGCTCCACAGCCCGACCGTGCCGACGGCGTAGGAGTACGGGTGGGAGTCGCTCAGAGCTTCGGCGGCGGCCTCGCGGGCGGCACCGTCGAGTTCTTCGAGCGCGATCACGTCGGCGCCGGCATCGGCCAGCGTCACGGCGGAGGCCGCGGCGGTTCCGGAGCCTGCCTGAACGTTCTGGCTCGCGACCGTCAGCGTCCCGGGCTGGATGTCGGCGGATGCCGGGGCGGACAGCGGCAGCAGCAGCGGCCCGATGACGACCAGCCAGGCGAGAAGCGGCAGACCGGCGACGAGCCAGGCCCGGCGGCGGCGGGTCAGCAGAGCCGCGATGACGAGCACGGGCACCAGCAGCACGAGCCACGGCAGCGCCGTGGCGATCGCGGTGCCGACGGCACCGGGGATCAGCGGGTGGGCAAGGAAGGCGACGGCCAGCAGCACGGCGGCGACGGCGATGAGGCGCGCGGCGATGCGTGCGCCGGGGGCCGTACGGGTCTGTGCCATACCGTCAATCCTGAGCGAGCTTGCATGTGAGAAGACCGAGAGGGGGCCGTGGCATCAGCCACGGCC
>JBEVGZ010000115.1:0-2676 GCA_040511515.1 Microterricola sp. | reverse complement strand
GGTGACTCTCGGACGCGTTGTCGAGGTTCGGCTGTTCGAAGACGAAGGGCATGCCGAGCAAGCCCTCCCAGAAGTCGATCGAGGTCTGCCGGTCGGCGCCCACGATCGTGATGTGGTGGACGCCCTGGGTCTGGAGTTTCCTCATCGCTCAACCAGTTTCGAGTTGTATTCGCTGCGCTGCAGCGTGCCCCACGGGACCAGCTCGACGCGAGTCTGCACCACGAGCACGCTACGAAGCCGCTCGCGGATCGATTCGGCGAGCGCGGCGTCGGCCTGCGCGTCCTGCGCCAGCTCGACGCTCACCGGCAGCGGCGGCTCCTGTTTCACGCCGGCCTGCTCCGGCCTGACGAGGATATGGCCGCTGACCTCGGGGGCGAAGCCGCTGACCACCTCGCGCACGGCGGAGGGAAAGACGTTGACGCCGCGCACGATCAGCATGTCGTCCGTGCGGCCGATGCAGCGGATTCGCAGGCCGCCGCGGCCGCACGGACAAGGGGTGGTGCGCACGACGACGTGGTCGCGCGTGCGGAAGCGCAGCAGCGGCGCGGCGCGATGGCGGAGATGGGTCAGCACCATCTCCCCGCTGGCGCCGTCCTCCATCGGCAGCGCGGCCCCGGTGTCGGGGTCGATCAGCTCGGGGTGGACGAAGCCGTGTGCGCCGAGGTGCATCCCGTCCTGTTCCTCGCATTCGCCCCACAGCGAGACCCCGATGTCGCCGATCCCCATCGCTTCGGTCACGCGCGCGCCCCAGCCGGCCTCGAGCTTGGCGCGGAACTCGGGCTCGCCGCCGCCCGGCTCGCCGGCGACCAGGACGCGCTCGACGCTCGCTCGGTCGAAGTCGCGCTCCACGAGGTAGGCCGCGTACGACGGCGTCATGACCACGGCCTCCGGCCGCAGCCGCTCGATCGCGTTCAGCAGCCGGTCGGTGTTGCCGGTGCCGACCGGGATGTGGGTCAGGCCGAGCCGGTCGAAGGCGGCCAGCGCCGCGCCGGCCACGAACGGCCCGGCGTTGTACGTGCTGACGATCCGCTGACCGGCCTGGATGCCGGAGGCCGCGTAGCTGCGCGCCGAGCCGGTCACCCAGTTGTCGAGGTCGCCGGCCGTGAGCGGGATGTAGCTCGGCGTGCCGGTGGTGCCGCTGGTCGAGTAGATGCGCACGATCTCGTGCGGCTCGACGCACAGGTGAGCGCCGAACGGGTTCTCGGGCGTGATCGTGGCGCGGATCTCGCTCTTCTCGGTCAGCGGGAGCCGCCCGATGTCCTCGAGGCCGCCGGCGTCGGAGCCGGCCAGCTTCTCGCGGTAGAACGGCGAGCGCTCGAGCAGGTACGCGATCTGCTCGCGGTAGGCGTCGTCGTCGCTCACGGCTCGTACTCGATCGAGTGCTCCGCGGCGGCGCCCATGTGGAAGCCGAGCGGCTGATCGCGCTCCTCGGCGAGGTGGGCGAGCAGGCTCGCGGTGCGGGCGAGGATCGGAACCGCCTTGACCGCGGAGGCGGGGAAGTCGAGGTCGAGCATCACGGCCGCGATCGGCATTGCCACGTTCATGGTCAGCGGCCGGCCCCACTCCTCGGCGACCACGTCGCGGACCTTGCGCGCCATCGCGACGTTGCGGCCGCTGACACCCCGCTCGTCGGCCAGCTCGAGGATCCGCTCGGCGCGCGGGTCGAGCGGCTTGTGCACGGGATGGCCGAAGCCCGGAGCCTTGCCGCCGGCGGCGCGGATCGCGCGCACGGCGGCGATCGGCTCGTCCTGCTCGAGCAGCCGTGCGCACTCCTCGGAGGTGCCGAGGATGACGGGCCCTGCGCCGAGGATGCCCGCCGCCACGGCGCCCTGGAGCGATCCCGGGTCAGCGGCCAGCGTCATCCGCGCCGCCACGTTGGTGGGCATCATCCCGTGCTCGGCGATGGCGACCAGCAGCACGTCGAGGAAGTAGCGCTGGTCCTCGGTCGGCTCGTGGCCGGTGAGCAGGAGATGGAAGTACTCCGTGAAGGTCACCGAGCCCATCAGCTCGGATGTCAGGTCACGGCCGCGCACCTCGACCCGGTCGCGGTAGGCCTGGCTGATGTGGCTGACCGGAGCCTCGCCGCCCATGGCGGGTTCGAAGCTATCAAGTTGTCACCGCAACTTGTGCGCGGGAGAGCGTCAACGGCGCCGGGTAGGGGAGGTGGGGTGCGCCGACGCGACACCCTTCGATGCTGCAGTACATCGCGGCTGCCGCCGACAACTAGGCTGCGCGAGTGATCGCCATGGAGGTCCACGGCGACGGCCCGCCGCTGGTGCTGGTCCACGGCGTTGCCACGAACCGCTCGATCTGGCGGCATGTGGTCCCGGAGCTGGCGCAGCGCCATCTGGTCGCCACGCCCGACCTGCCGGGCTTCGGCGGCTCGCCGCCGGCCGGCCGCGGCTTCGTGCTCGAGGAGGTCGCCGACGTCCTCGCGGCTGGGCTCGCGGGCCTGCCGGCGCCGTTCGACCTGCTCGGCAACTCGCTCGGCGGTGCCGTCTCGCTCGTGCTGGCGGAGCGGCGGCCGGAGCTCGTGCGCCAGCTGATCCTCGCGGCGCCCGCCGGCATGGATCCGCGCCGCGGAGCGATCCCGGCGGTCGCCGGCCGCGTGGCCCCGGTCCTGGTCGCCGCCCGCCGTCGTGCGGGGCCGCCGCTGGCCGGCAGCGCGGCGGCCCG
>JBEVGZ010000114.1:0-17200 GCA_040511515.1 Microterricola sp. | reverse complement strand
GGATCCGGCCGCGATGGTGATCTCGGCCGTGCCGAACCGCCACAACCGATTGAACAAGAACACGGTCACCTCCGTGGGAGCGTCGGCAGACACCTGCCAGGTGCCCGTCCCCCACTGCGCGGGCTGGCCGCGGCCGTTGAACACCACGGTGGGCTTGAGAAAGGCGCCGAACCAGGGTTTCCGGAGCGTGAGCTCGAGCCGTTCGAAGTCCGCCATGACCCCAAGCTAACCATGGATGGAACCCGCGCCCGAACGCAGAAAGGCCGCCCAGAGGGCGGCCTTTCCGGTCAACAAGCGTGATAGCAACTGATGGTGGAGATGCGGGGACTTGAACCCCGGTCCACTGCTGTGGTCATGTGCCTTCTACGGGTGTATCCAGTGCAGGCGTTCTACTCGGCTCCGAAATTTGCCACTGGCACCTAATCCGACGAGCCCAGCCTCAGTAAGAGTCCCTCTACGCCCGGAGACGAAACGTAGAAGCAATCTCTCTAAATGGCGCCAGGGTCCGGGTAGAGAGCATTCCCGGCCTGACGGACTTCTTTAGTGCGCTCGCTTAGGCAGCGAGGGCGAAGTCAGTGCGCTTTGAATTGGCACTTATTGTTTTTCAGAGATCGTTTACGAGATAACCCTGAATCCTCGACCCGCTTCTCGCAGTCATGCAGGCAATGTCGAAACCGATCATCCCCATGAGTGGGTCGTTGTCACACGCTGTTGAGTTTCCAAATGCCGCATGAGCACCCGCCTAGACGAGAACCTCATGCAGCCCTACAGTCTAGAACAGCAGCCCAAGGAAATCCATTCCGACGCCACGACATTCCGGCGCCGGAACCGTCGAGAGGACAATCGTGCCCACCATCATCACCGTTTCCGGCGAGGCCGAGCTCAAGCACGCCCCCGAACGTGCGACGGCACAGCTCTCCGTCGGCTTCGAGGGCCCGGTCCGCGAGCGGGTGCTCGCGTCGAGCACGGAGCTGCACGGGGCGGTCAGCGATCAGCTGGCGGCGCTCGTGGCGGCAGAGGGCAGCCCGGTGACCGCGTGGAGCACCGAACAACTGCGTGTGTGGGGTCAGCGGCCGTGGAGCCAGAACGGGGAGCAGCTGCCGGTCGTCTACCACTCTGCGGCATCCGTCACCGCGACCTTCACCGATTTCGCCGCGCTCTCCGACTGGCTGGGCGCCGCGTCTCTGCGCGAGGGCGTGACCGTACACGGCATCGACTGGGCCCTGCACGAGGAGACCAGTCGGGAGCTCACCCGCGAAGCGCAGCAGCTGGCGGTCGCGGCCGCCCTCGCCAAGGCCGAGAACCTTGCGCAGGGCCTCGACCTCGGCTCGCTGACGCCACTCGCGCTGAGCGACCCCGGCCTGCTGGGCGATGAGAACCGCCCGATGCCGATGATGGCGGTGGCCGACTCGGTGAGCCTCCGCAGCCGCGGTGCGGCCGGAGGCGCGCAGTTCAGCCCCGAAGAGATCGTCGTCTCGGCGGCCGTGCACGCACGCTTCAGCGCGAGCTGAGGCCGGAGCTGCGCCCCGGACCGGGGCCCGCTGGGGGCCGCTGGGGGCCGCTCGGCAGCCCGATCAGCCGGCGCTGGGCTCGACGAGCGCCGACCGCAGTGCGGCCAGGTCGCTCAGGCTCATGCCGGAATCGAGCAGATACTGCGTGACAGAGCCGTGCGCGTCCTCGATGAAGCGGATCGCCCCGTCCAGCGCCTCTGGCGGGCTGCCGCCCATCAGCACCCGCAGCTCTGGCGTCGCCTCGACCCCGTGGGAGGCCATCAGCGCCAGCATGCCGTCCAGCCATTCGCCGTCGAGGTTCGTCTGCGAGCGCTCATAGTCGGCCAGCACGACGGATCGATCGACGCCGGCAACGAGCAGCGCGAGCGCGACGACGACGCCGGTACGGTCCTTGCCCGCCGTGCAGTGCACGAGCACGCCGTTCTCGGTGCTCGCGATCTCGCGGAGTGCCGTGACGACGACGTCGGCGTGCTGGCCGAGGATCTTCTCGTACAGCGCCTCGAGGCTCATCCCGGCCACGCCCTGCGACGCGCCCGAGCCTTCGAAAACGGGCAGCCTGACCGCCTCGACGTCGAGCCCCGCCAGGTCGTCGGGCATGATCTCGGCTTCGAAGTCATCACGGAGGTCGATCACCGTGCGCACGCCGAGGCGCGTCATCTCCGCCTTGCCTGCCGGTCCCAGCTTGCTCAGCCCGTCGGAGCGGAAGAGCTTGCCAGAGCGCACGAAACCGTCCGGCGTGGCGTAGCCACCCACATCACGAAAATTGAATGTTCCAGGAACGGGAATTCGTGTCTGTGGGTTCATCGCTAGTCTCCGAGGTTCTTTCGGCTCGAGATGGCCCGGTCGGCCTCTCGCTTGTCCTGACGCTCACGCAGCGCCTGCCGCTTGTCGTATTCTTTCTTACCCTTCGCGACCGCCAATTCGACCTTGGCGCGGCCGTCCTTGAAGTAAATCTGCAGCGGAATGAGGGTGTAGCCGCCCTCTTTCGTCTTGTGGCTGATCTTGACGATCTCCTGCTTGTGCAGCAGCAACTTGCGCTTCCGGCGCGGCGGGTGGTTCGTCCACGTGCCGCCGACGTACTCGGGGATGTGCACGGCATCAAGCCAGATCTCGCCGCCCTCAATGAAGGCGTAGCCGTCGACCAGGCTCGCCCGGCCGGCTCGCAGTGACTTGACCTCGGTGCCGGAGAGCACCATGCCGGCCTCGTAGCTGTCCTCGATCGTATAGTCGTGGCGGGCCTTGCGATTGGTGGCCACAACCTTCTCGCCACGTTCCCTGGGCACGACGGGCTCCTTCTGTCTGTTCGTGAGATGCCGCGGCAGGTGCCGGGCAGCCGTTCAGTCTAGCGGATGCCGTGGCGCCGGCGTCCGCGGCACATCTGCTTCTGGCTCAGCCGAGCGTCGTGCGGTGGTCAGCGGTATCGATCAGCGCCTGCTCCTGTGACGCGACGAGGATCGCCGTGCCGCCATCCCGCCGCCGCATGAGCAGCGCGATCAGTTCGTCTGCGTCGGCTCGCCCGAGGCTGGCCGTCGGCTCGTCGAGTACGAGCAGCGGTGGCTCGAGCAGCAGCGATCGCGCCACAGCGACCCGCATCCGTTCGGCCAGCGTGAGTTCGGCTGGCCGAATCGCGGCGAGTTCTGTGACGCCGAGCTCGTCGAGCAGCTCGTGCGCCCGCGGGCCGAGCGCGGCGGCAGCACGCCGGGGAATGGCGGGCAGCAGCACGTTCTCGAACACGCTGAGCTCGTCGATCAGCGAAGCCTGTTGGTCCACGTAGCCGAGCAGCGCACCGCGTCGGCCGCTCACCGCGTCATCGCTCAGCGTGCCGAGCTCTTCGCCGTTCCAGCTCACGCTGCCGGCCGTCGGGCGCAGGAGGCCGGCCGCGACGCGCAGCACGCTCGACTTGCCCGTACCGCGCCCGCCGGTCACGCAGTGCACGCGACCGGCCCGCAGCCCGATGTCGAGGCGGTCGGCGACGACGCTCACGCGATCCGCTCGGCCGGCGAAGGCGATCGCGACATCTCTCAACTCAAGCAGCATCGCCACCGGGGGCCACGGCCTTTCTCATGAAGTGGGATGGGCCGCGCCGGGCTGGCAGCGGAACGAGGATCAGCACGGCCACCACGATGCCGGCGGCCAGGGCCGAGCTCACGATGGCGTTCTCGGATGTGACGCCCAGCGCCTCGAGCGCGAACCAGAGCAGATAGCTGCCGAGCAGCACGCTGGCGAGCGCCACCGCGAGCGATGCGGCGAGCGTTGCCCGCCGCTGGTCCTCATTCGGCCAGCCCGTCGCCTCCAGCACGGCGCGCAGTCGGCTCCCGTCCCGGGCGGACCGCCCGCGCGAGCGCATGACGAGCACTCCGGCGACACCCGCGCCGCAGAGCACCAGCAAGAGTTGCGGCACCGCGGCCAGGATCTGCCCGCCGGCCGGTGCCTGCGCGCCCTGGCCCGCGATCTCGGCCATCGCCAGGGCGAAGGCGGCGACCGTCGCCATGGCGGTGAGAACGGCGAAGCCAATCGGGAGCGCGGCGGCCGGCCTCCGCCAGGCCCGCTGGATGCCCCAGGAGACCGCCGAGCCCGGCAGCTTGCGCTGCGATCGTGGGGTGGATGCCGCCCCCCGATCGCTCACGTCGTTGCCGCGCGACGCGCCGCCGGCGATGCGCGCCTCCGGCCGATACTCCACGTCGAACGAGCGCTCCACCGCTTCTGCGCTGACGACACGCACCCCGCTCGGCCGGGTCGCGCGCACGGTGGCGATCACGAAGATGAGCGCGGCGCCGACGAGCACCGCCGCGACGACGGGCGCGGCGACGGCACGTTCCGGCGCGGCGAGGAGCGCGATCGCGCCGACGCCCACGACAAGCAACAGCCCGATCAGCTGCTCGCCGGCGAACCAGCGAGCGATGCGCGGCCGGTTCCAGCCCAGCTCCCGCAGGGTGGCCGCATCGCGCCGCCGGGCGGGAATCGCCCCGAACTCGGTGAGCGCGAGAAGCCCGAGTACCGCAAGCAACACGGTGTTCAGCAACAGCATCATGCCGGTTCCGACCGCGGTGGAGAGCGCAGCGGCGGGCCCGAGCACGGTCCAGCGCTGTTCGACGACGCCGAGCTCTCCAACGCGCTGACCGACTGCGGCATCCATCGTGCCGAACGCGTAGTCGTCGACGCTCACCTGCACGGTCTCGGCGTGGCTCCCCGCGACGAGGGTCGCGGTGTACCCCGCGTCTTCGATCGAACGGGCGAGAGCGACGACGGTGGCGATGCCGTTCGCGTCATAGCCGCTTACCCCGGCTGCGCGCACCCGAACTGCGTCGACAGCCGGCTTGCCCCGCCAGGCGGCACTGCGGATGTCGCCGATTGCGCTGGTCTCGGCGCCGAGCAGCCCGAATCCACCGATGGCCGGAGTGATCGGGGTCGGTGCGTGACTCGTCCCCTCGGCATCTTGCACCAACACGGCGGTTGGCGAATCGTATGCGCCAAGCGGAATACCCGCGCCGAGCTTGCTGACGGCGTCGAGTTCGTCCGCGGTGAAGCTTCCAACGCTGACGCCCCCTTCAATGGCGGCGGAGACGGGCTCGACTCGCTCTGCGCGGCGCGGCGCGCTGAACACGGCCTCCACACCGAGCCCAGTCGGATCGAAGGTGATCGAGGCACCAGCTTGGGCAGAGCTATCCGAGCCGGACATCCCCAGCATCGGACGAAAACCACGCCCTTCGAGACGCGCGGTGTGGCTGCCGTCCGCCTCGTGCCGCAGTGCCGACGGTGCAGCAGGTTCAACGACGAGTGCGTCGCCGATCGAGACGGTGCGCGCCTGCGTGACCGCTCCCGGGTGGGCCGACAGCTCGGATCGCTCGGGCGATCCGGGCCACGGCAGATCAACCACGTCGGCCCCGAAGACGTCCAACATCGACCCGGCATCCCGGGTCGCCGTGCCGAGAGGTATCCCAGGTTCGCCCGATCGGAGTGCATCCGGGAAGCTCGGGGCGTAGAAATCCTGATCGCTGCTGCCCGCGAAATCGACGATCGGTCCGAACCCCTCAAGCGTGAGTTCGGCGCGGAGCGGAGCACGCTGTGGCGCAGCGGCGATCAGCAACGGCACGTAGTCGGCATCGATCCCGAACACATCCTCGTCCCGAGGAGCCAGACCTTGCTCGTTCATCAGTCGAACGTACTCCGCGAACACCGGCCCGGCCCTGAACTCATCACGGCCGCGCTCGACCTCCTCTGCCATCTGTCGGATCGCGCGCTGCTCCGGGGTCGCGGATGCCGCGGCCCACTGCACCATCTCTGGCAAGGTTCGGCTGCGCTCACCACCCAGGTGCTGCAGCGGCTCGAGGAAAGCCCCAGCCCGGCCCAGCAGTGCCGCCTCTGCGTCGGGATCGACAAGCGTGACGGACTGATCGATGAACAGTGCATCCTGGAGCGGCACCACGATGTCTCCACCCTCGTGGTAGCCGAAGCCCCCCGAGGACTCGGCGCTCTCCAGCCACGAGGTCGCCCGGCTCGTTCCCGCGTTCCAGCCGTAGAGCGAGCAGCGCACCGAAACCGGGCCGACCTGGCATAGCTCGGTGGATCTGTCCTCCTCGGTCTCGGAAGGGATCTCCGTCGGGGCAATCGAGCGATCCAGCGCAAGGCTGTAGCGTCGCTCACTCACGAGCCGCTCCCCCAGCCCGTCGTCGGTGATGAGACGAACAGTCGCCCGGTAACTCTCTGCTGCCGGAGTGAGCTGTGTCGGATCAAGCGGTGCTCGCAGCTGCAACTGCGAGCTCCAGAGATTGGGCAGCACGATGTGGCCGATCGGCGCGGCGAGCTCCACCCCGGCGATGGCGCGCAGCGTCGTGACATCGTCGAGGGTCAGCGGCGTGGCCCCGCCGCTGAGCGCTCCGGGTGGCAGCGCCGTCGGCCGGGTCTTCCCGGCATCCGAAGCGGACACCAGGATGTCGTAGAGCGGGCGCGACGAGGCGTCGACGCTGTGGCGCAGCGCGGCGGTGGCGCCGCCCTCCACGAGGCCGGCGGCCAGCAGCGTCAGCGACAGCAAGCCCACGGCGGCCACCCGCGCTGGTGCGCGCAGGAACCGCCGGAGCGCCGAGGGCACTAGACCTTCAGATACCGGGAGATCGCGAAGTTGGCGGAGAACGCGGCGAGCACCGCGCCGACGACGAGCAGGATCGGCACCACGATGAGCGCATCCTTCACATCAACGAAGTTGGTGAATTGCAGTGTGTCGCCGAGGTAGCCCTGAACGAAGAACTGCACGATCGCCACGACCGCTCCACCGGCCAGCAGGGATCCGAGCAGGGCAGCGAACACGCCCTCAAGCACGAACGGCGTTTGAATGAACCTGTTCGAGGCGCCGACCAGGCGCATGATCCCGATCTCCCTCCGCCGCGAGAAGGCGGAGAGGCGGATCGTCGTCGCGATCAGGAGCACGGCGGCGATCAGCATGAGCGAGGCGATGCCGATCGCGGTGTAGCTGGCCGCGTTCAGAACCGAGAAGATCTGGTCGAGGTAGCGTCTCTGGTCGGTCACGGTCTCGACACCGGGCATCGAGCCCAGGCTCTCCGAGAGGACGGCCGCGTTGGACGGATCGATCAGGTTCACCCAGAAGGTCTGGTTGAGCTGGTCCGCGGTGACGTACTCGGTCACCGGGTTGCCCTCGAACTGCTTCTGGAAGTTCTTGAACGCCTCTTCGTGGGATTCGAAGTAGTACTTGTCGATGAAGGGGGCGAGCACATCGGAGCTCAGCTGCGCCTCGACGGCGTCAATCTGCTCCTGCGTGGCCTCGCCGCCGGCGCACGACTCGCCGGGCGAGATGCCGGTGCAGAGGTAGACGGCGACCTGGGCCTTGTCGTACCAGACGCTCTTCATCTGCATGATCTGCATCTGCATGAGCACGGCGACGCCGACGAAGGTCAGCGAGATGAAGGTGACGAGAACGACGGAGACGACCATCGACGCGTTGCGGCGGAGGCCGTTGGCCGCCTCGCCGAGCACGAGACCGATCCTCATTTGCTCGGCCCCACTTCCTGCTCACCCGTTGCATTCGGGGTGTCGCCTGCGGCGCGCAGGCCGAGTTTCTCGGCGAGTCCCAGCTGTTCGGGAACGTCGTGCTTGGTGACCGGCAGCAGCGGGCGGATCATGTTTCCCGTCTTCGGGGCCGGGTCTGGCACCGGCTGGACAATCGGGGCGGCCTGGGCCGCGGCGGTGACGGCGGCCGCGGCATCCGTCACCTCGTCGCTGAACTCCGGCTCGACGTAGAGGGGCTGGGCCATCGTCGCCGTCGGGACGGGGGCGACCGGGACCGCCGGGGTGACCGGGGCGACTGCGGCGGCTTGGGCGACCGGCGCCGCATGAGCGCCCTTCGCGGCGGGCGCGACGGCGAGGATCGGCACGGCGCTGGTGGCGTATCCGCCGTGGCGCTCGTCACGGACGATCGTGCCTGCGCTCAGCTCGAGCACGCGGCGCTGCATCTGATCGACGATTCCGGCCTCGTGCGTCGCCATCATGACCGTGGTGCCGCCGGCGTTGATCCGCTCGAGCAGCGTCATGATGCCGGCGCTCGTCGTCGGGTCGAGGTTACCGGTCGGCTCGTCGGCGAGGAGGATCTGGGGCTTGTTCACGATGGCGCGGGCGATGGCGACGCGCTGCTGCTCACCACCGGAGAGCTCGTGCGGAAGACGCTGCGCCTTGCCGTCCAGACCCACCATCTTGAGCGTGTCCGGCACGGCTTCCTGGATGTAGCCGCGCGACTTGCCGATCACCTGGAGCGTGAAGGCGACGTTGTCGTAGACGGTCTTGTTCGGCAGCAGCCGGAAGTCCTGGAACACGACGCCGAGGTTGCGGCGGAAGTAGGGGATCTTGCGGTTCGAAATGGAACCGAGGTCTTGGCCCAGCACGTGAATGCTGCCCGTGCTCGGCTTCTCTTCCTTCAGAACGAGCCGCAGGCAGCTCGATTTGCCCGAGCCCGAAGCCCCGACGAGAAAGACGAATTCACCCCGGAGAATCTCAAGGTCGATCGCGTTAAGCGCAGGCCTCGAAGTTCCCGGGTATTGCTTGGTGACGTGGTCGAAGCGAATCATGGCTCTCCGAGCTTAGGCAGCGGTCGGGCGAAAAGGCGCAGCGACGCGCCTAGTGCGCACCCTTGCGCCAGCGGATGCCGGCAGAGATGAAGCCGTCGAGGTCGCCGTCGAAGACGTTGCTCGGGTTGTTCACCTCGAAGTCCGTGCGGAGGTCCTTGACCATCTGGTACGGCGCCAGCACGTAGCTGCGCATCTGGTCGCCCCAGCTCGCCGTGATGTTGCCGGCGAACTCCTTCTTGGTGGCCGCCTCCTGCTCGCGCTGCAGCAGCATCAGGCGGGACTGCAGCACGCGGAGCGCCGCTGCACGGTTTTGGATCTGGCTCTTCTCGTTCTGGCAGCTCACCACGATGCCCGTCGGAAGGTGCGTGATGCGCACGGCGGAGTCGGTCGTGTTGACCGACTGGCCGCCGGGGCCGCTGGAGCGGAAGACGTCGATGCGGATGTCGCTCTCCGGCACGTCGACCGACTCGGCCTGTTCGATCAGCGGCACGACCTCGACGGCGGCGAAGCTGGTCTGGCGCTTGCCGGCCGCGCCGAACGGCGACATCCGCACGAGGCGGTGCGTGCCTGCCTCGACGCTGAGCGTTCCGAAGGCGTAAGGCGCGTCGATCTCGAAGGTCGTCGACTTGATGCCGGCCTCTTCCGCGTAGCTCGTGTCGAGCACCCGCGTCGGGTACTTGTGCTTCTCGGCCCAGCGGAGGTACATGCGCATGAGCATCTCGGCGAAGTCGGCTGCGTCGACGCCGCCGGCTCCGGCGCGGATCGTCACGACGGCCGGGTTCGGGTCGAACTCGCCGTCGAGCAGGGTCTGCACCTCGAGCTCGCCCATGAGCTTCTGCAGGCCGGCCAGCTCGGTGCGCGCCTCCTGGGCGCTGTCCTCGTCACCGGCCTCGTTGGCCAGCTCGACGAGCACCTCGAGGTCGTCGAGACGACTCGTGATGCTGGCGATCTTGGCCAACTCCGACTGGCGGTGGCTGAGCGCGCTCGTGATCTTCTGCGCGTTCTCCGTGTCGTCCCAGAGGTTTGGGGCACCAGCGGCCTCACTCAACCGGGCGATGTCGGCCGTGATGGCATCGACGTCGAGCACGGCGCGGATGTCGCCGAAGGTGGACCGCAGTGCGGCAATCTGGTCGGAAAGATCGAGCTCAATCATGTCTGCACCAGCCTACTGGCGATGTCGGTCGTGACCTACCCAAGCCGCACGGCCGGCGGAGCGGAGCGCAAGTCCGATCCGGCCCACCGCGCTGGCGTACGATCGAATCGATGTCTGTTGCAGAGCGCCCCTTCTCGTTGCGCCCCATTGCACTCGCCGTCTTCCTGCCGACCCTGCTGTTCTCGATCGGCGAGGGCGCCATCATTCCGCTGATCCCACTCGTCGCCCACGACCTCGGTGCGTCGCTCGCGACCGCCGGCCTGCTCGGCGCTCTCGTGATGGTCGGAACCGTCGTCGGCGACATCCCGAGCGGTGTCATCGTCAGCCGTATCGGCGAACGCAACGCAATGATCTGGGCCTCGCTGCTCTCGGTCATCGCCGTGTTGATCTGCGTCGCGGCGCCGAACGAGTGGGTGCTCGGCGTCGGGATCTTCATCGTCGGTCTCGCGACCGCCGTCTTCGCCCTCGCCAGGCATGCGTTTCTGACCAGCTACGTCCCGCTCGCCTACCGCGCGCGGGCGCTCTCCACGCTCGGCGGCGTCTTCCGCGCCGGCTTCTTCGTCGGGCCGTTCCTCTCGGCGGCGGTGATCCAGCTGACCGGAGGCACCCAGGCCGTCTTCTGGATCTTCATCGTGTGCTGCCTGGCTGCCGCAGCCGTTCTGCTGGTGCTGGCCGATCCGGCTAAAACCCTCGGCCCGGCCCAGCACCGGGGAACCAGCACGCGGAACGAGGGAGAGGAAGAGGCGGAGCGGGAGACCATCGGCCTGTTCAGCACCCTGTGGCAGTACCGGGGCGTGCTCATCCGGCTCGGTACGGGCGTCGGCCTGATCGGCGCCATGCGGGCGGCCCGCATCGTGATCATGCCGCTCTGGGCCGTGAGTATCGGCCTCGGTACAACGGACACCGCGGTGATCGTCGGCATCGCCGGCGCGGTGGACTTCGCCCTGTTCTACGTGAGTGGCCAGATCATGGACAGGCACGGGCGTCTGTGGAGCGCGCTGCCGTCGATGCTCGGCCTCGGCTCCGGGCTGTTGATACTTGCCTTCACCCACGATCTGCCGACGAATGTGCAGTGGTTCATCGGCGTCGCGATGCTCCTCTCCGTCGCGAACGGGATCGGCAGTGGCATCATGATGACGCTCGGCGCCGACCTCGCACCACACGACGACCCGGCTCCGTTCCTCGGCGCCTGGCGCTTCGCCGGCGATCTGGGCGCTGCGACCGCCCCGCTCCTGATCGCCGCCATCACCGCGGTGGCCTCGCTTGCATTGGCCAGCGGGATGGCCGGAATCGCGGGACTCATCGGCGCCGGCATCCTCGCCCGCTACATCCCCCGCTACGTGCCGCGCCCGCCGAAGCGCTAGCCGCCGCTCGACCGCGCATCCACTCGCCAGAAACTGTCCACGATCCTCGAAAGCTGAACACTTTCTGGCGAGCGGGCGGGCTCGCCGGAACCGGAGCGGTTAGCGCAGCACCGAGCGCGCCGTCGCGGTCACCTCGATGCGGATGCCGGCCGGCACGAACATCGTGAGCATTGGCGGCCGCCACCAGGCGCTCAGCGTCACCTCGGCCGAGACACCGTCCGGTGTGCCGGCACTCTCGACCACGAGCTCGTCGAGGCTCCCGCGTGGCACCACCGCGAGGTGTTCCAGCACCGCCTGTTGCACCGCGCCATCCTCCAGCACGCCGGCGAAGCCCTCCCCCGCTGTGCTCACCGCCGAGAGCTCGAACGCCTCGGCTCCGGCGAGCGCCGCCCCGTCCGCAATGCCGAAGAGGCGCTTGCGGTCGAGCGAGAGGGAGGTCGCGGCGACGACGAGCAGGATCAGCAGCAGCGCGAACGCGCCGTAGAAGATGGTGAGGACGAGGCTCGAACCCCGCTCGCCACTCAGACGTGCGAGTCGGAGGCGCTCCCCCAGGCGATGCAGCATCAGCCGCCGCCCCAGAACTTCGAGACCCGCTGGGTGGAGGCGGCCGTCATCGGCACGCTCGCCCGGTTCTGCAGTTCGAGCACATCGGGAACGAACGGCAGACCCACCGAGATGCGCACGTGCACCGTGACGGTCTCGCCGCGTGCGAGGCACGCGCCCGCTCCTGCCGAACAGTCGACGACGAGCTCGCTGTCGCCCTCGGCGAGGCCGTAGTCGTCGAGGGTGACGGCGAGTGCCCTGGCCGCCGCGCGCTGCCCCTCCGCATCGCTCTCGGCCAGAACGAAGACACGGGCCGCCTGCCTGGCCGCGCCCTCCGCCGCCAAGGCTCCGGCCTGCAGCGCCGACATGACGAGCACGAGGTAGACGAGTGGCAGGAGCAGGATCATGCCGACGGTCAGGAACTCGAGCGAGGCCGAGCCCCGCTCACCCCGGACGCTACTCGGGAAGCTCAATGGCCGCATGCCCGGTCACCTCCAGCGCCGACTCGATGCCGAACAGGCCGATCAGCGGAAGCGGGGCGACGACGCGCACCTCTGTGCTCTCGAGGCCGGTGATGTCGGCGTAGCCGGCGGTGACCTGCTCGGCGTAGGCGGGTCCGAGCCCCATCGTGATCAGCTGCCTCGTGCGTTCGGCGCCGTCGTACAGTGTCGCCCCGGCCAGTGCCGCGGTGCGCGCGCCCTCGGCCGCGGCATCCTGAATCGTGTTGCGGATGTGCAGCGCGAGCGCGAGCTGGACGACGGCGAGGCAGAGCAGCGTGAGCAGCGCGCCGACCATCGTGAACTCGGCAACGGCGCTGCCGCGCTCACCCTCCGGGTCGAACCTGCGCAGCCCGCCGAGTCGCATGCCGGGCGCCGGATTCAGAACTCGGTGACGCGTTGGATTGCCTGCTCGAACACTCCGGCGAGCGCCGGGCCGGCCAAACCCCAGATCAACACGACGAGGCCGGCCGTCATCAGCGAGATCAGCACCCAGCCGGGGACGTCGCCGCGCTCCTCCTCTGTGAGTCGTGACATGGTGTCTTCCTTCCTGTTCAGAGTCGCCCGTTCGGATTCGGACGCGCTCGAATTCGGGCCTGCTCAGAACCCGGCCTGCAATACGAAGATTCCCGGGAAGATCGCGAAGATGATTGTCAACGGCAGGATCAGGAAGACCAGTGGCACGAGCATCAGGACCTCCTTCTTGCCACCGCTCTCCAGCAGCTCGCGCTTCGCCGATCCCCTGGCGTCGCTGGCCTGTGCCTGCAGCACCTCGGCGAGCGGAGTGCCCCGCTCGAGCACCGCGATCATCTGGTCGACGCACCGGGAGAGCGCGGGAATGCGCAGCTCATCGCGAAGCTCGTGCAGCGCCGCGGCGAGCGGAACGCCGACATTCACCCGCGCGACGACGACGCCCAGCTCGGCCGCAAGCTCCCCCGAGCTCGTGCGCGCGACCCTGCGCAGGCCGTCGAGCAGCCCCTCGCCGGCCGAGAGGCTCAGCGTCAGAAACTCCAGCACGAGCGGCAGCTCGCCCTCGATGCGGCGCAGTCGTGCTCGTGCCCGTCGCCGCAGCGTCCACTCCCGCAGCATTCCCCCGGCGAGCGCCGCCGTCGGCGGCAAGACGAGTTGCACGAGTGGCGTCAGGCTCCCGGACAGGGAACCGGCGATCGTCAGCGCGAGTCCGATGACGAGCCCGAACACCGCCCAGAGCAGCTGTTCCGTGCGGTACTCGATGACGCCGCGTGCCGAACCGGCCTGCCGGAGCCGTCGCGACAACGCATCCGAGCCGCCGAGGATGTCGGCGAGTGCGGTGGCCGCCCAGCCGAGGGTCGGCGCGAAGAGCGAGCCGATCACAGGCAGCGGGTCGATGGTGTGGCGCTGCGCCCGCTGCCTGGCCTCCTCGGAGACGTCGCCGAGGTACGGTGCGACCCGGTCGATCAGTCGCGCGCGCCGCAGCCGTGGGGTGAGTGCGGCGAGCGACCACAGCCCGAGGCCGAGGGTGCTGCCGAGCACGATCGCCCAGCCGAGCTGCGCACTCATCGGAACCACCGTGGTTCCTCCGGCAGCCGCCCGACCCTGAGCATGATCCGGTACGCCAGGATCGACACCAGCAGCCCGCCGAGGATCACCACCGACCCGGCCGGCGTGTCATAGGCTGCGGCCGCCTCCGGGCGGGAGGCGAGGAGCAGCAGCACAAGCCACGGCGCGGCGACGCCCAGCCGGGCGGCGTTGACGACCCAGCCCTGGCGCGCCCGCAGCTCGGCGCGGACCGCCGCGTCGTCGCGCAGATAGCTGGCGAGGCTGCGCAGCACCGTCGTCAGCTCGGTTCCGCCGACCTCCCGCGCCATGCGCACGGTCTCCAGGATCCTGTCTGCGACCGGATCACCGAGCGCATCCTTCAGACGCCCGATGCACGCCCCGAAGTTCGCGGTCGCCCGGTAGTCGCGCTCAAACTCCGCGAACGGCGCACGGGCGCCCGCCGGCCCGGCGCTGGCGATGCTGCTCACGGCGTCGGGCAGGGCGAGCCCGGAGCGCACGGCCGAGATGAGGTGGTCGACGACATCGGGCCACACCTCCCGGTTCGCACTGCGTCTGGCCGCCGCGCGCCACCGCACGACGAGGAACGGGCAGGCGAGCCCGGCGAGTCCCACCACAACGGCGAGCGCCGTGATGCCAAGCAGGGCCTGAGCCAGCCCCGCCGCGATCAGGGCGAGCGTCACCGAAATCACCGCAAAGCCGAGCGGCGTGACGCGGCGGATGCCGGCCTGAGCGAGCGTGCGCCAGAGTGCATGCCGGATCCCGCCGGGCACGGCATCCGGTGCAGCGGTCACGCGCTCGCGCCCCGCCGGCCAGAACAGCGGCGACAGCGCGAGCAACAGTCCAGCACCGAGGAGGGCGCCCAGAAGCACGGGGACGAGCGCGCTCATGCCGGCTCCACCGCTCCGAGGAGGAGCATGGGGTCGAGACCTGCCGCGCGAAACTTCTCCATCTTGCGCGGTGCGGTGCCGAGGGCAACGAGGTCGCCGTTCCTCCGGGTGAAGAGCGTCTCCGCCCCCACCTGGTCGTCGACCACCCGCCCCGTCACCGCGAGGATCTCCGCCACGCGCCTCGCGCCGTGGCGATCGAGTTCGCAGTGCACGACGATGTCGATGCAGCCGGCCACGGTCGGCAGCACGAAGGACGAGTCGATGTTCCGCCCGGCGAGCAGCGGGAGCGTGCTGAGCTTGACCAGGGCGTCGCGCGCGGAATTGGAGTGGATCGAGCAGGCACCGGGAACGCCGCTGTTCAGGGCGATGAGCAGGTCGAGGCTCTCCGCCTCGCGCACCTCGCCGACCACGAGCCGGTCGGGCCGCATCCGCAGCGATTCCTTGATCAGCCGGCGGAGCGTGATCTCGCCCGTGCCCTCCAGGCTCGGCTGGCGGCACTGCATCGCGACGACGTCTCTGGCCCGCAGGTCCAGCTCGAAGGTCTCCTCCACCGTCACGATGCGTTCGCGGAGCCGTGCGCCAGAGAGCAGCGCGTTCAGCATCGTCGTCTTGCCGGCCTGCGTCGCGCCGGAGACGAGGATGTTCTGCCCGGCCAGCACGCACATGCGAAGGAACTCGGCGGCCTGCCGGCTGAGCGACTCTGCGGCGACGAGCTGGTGCAACTCGCGGATGCGACGGCTGAACTTGCGGATGTTCACCGACCAGAACCGCGCCGTGACGTCGGGGATGACGACGTGGAGCCGGGAGCCGTCCGGCAACGAGGCATCGACGAATGGCGAGCTGAGATCGACGCGGCGGCCGGAGCTCTGCAGCATCCGCTCCACCAGCTCCCGCACCTCCCGCTCGCTGAGCACCGTCGTCGTGAGCTCTGGCACGCCGGCCCTGGCGACGAACACCCGCGTCGGCGAGTTGATCCACACCTCCTCGATGCCCGGATCATCGAGGTACGGCTGCAGCCGGCCGAAGCCGGTCAGGGAGGCGACGGCCTCCCTCGCCGCCTGGTCCTCGTCGTGGATCAGCGGCAGTGAGTTGCCGAGCGCGCGCTCGCTGTAGCGCTGCAGCTCGGCACGCACATAGCTCTCGGCGAGCGCGGCATCCGCAGAGAGGTCGACGCTGTCCGCACGCACCCGCAATCGCACCTGTTCGGTGATCATGCGCACGGCGTCGCTCATGCCGACCATGATGCGCCTTTTCGGCATCGCGCCTCGAAAGTTATCCACAGGCCGGCATCCCGCCCAGATCGCGGCTGCCGCCCGCGCAAGACTCACCGAGCGAACAAATCATGGGCATCCGCCGCTTTTCGGACTAGATTCCATTCACAACGCTTGAAGCTTCGAGAGAGGCACGTCATGGCTACATCGGAAACACCAACGGCCACGTTCAACGGCAAGCTCGCGCTGCTTCTGGCGATGGCGATGTTCGTACTCGTCGTCGACACCTCGATCATGAACGTCTCGATCTCCGCCGTGGTGCGCGATGTCGGAACCACCGTGAGCGGGGTCCAGTCTGCGATCGCGCTTGAGGCCCTCGTCTCCGCCGCCTTCATCCTGATCGGGAGCAAGGTCGGCGATCTGATCGGACGCAAGCTCGCGTACGTGATCGGTCTGCTCTGTTACGCCACCGGTGCCATCGCGATGACCCTGGCCCAGAGCCTGCTGCCGATCATCATCTTCTGGGCCGTGATCGGCGGGCTCGGCGCCTCATTGCTCCTGCCTGCCATGCAGTCCCTCATCCACGGCAACTTCCACGGTGCTGAGCAGAAGCGGGTGTACGCCCTCGTCGGAGCGTCGGCGGCGATCGCTGCGGCCGTCGGCCCGTTGCTCGGCGGTCTCATCACGACGCTCCTCTCCTGGCGGGTCGCCTTCGCCCTCGAAGCGGTCGTGATCGCGGTCGTGCTGCTCGGCATCAAGCTCGTGCACGACGTGCCGTACACCGGGTCTCGACAGGTCGATGCTGTCGGTTCCGTGCTGTCGGTTGTCGGTATGGGTGGCATCGTCATCGGCATCCTCGTCTGGCAGGAGGGCGGGGAGGCGGTCGGCGTGCTCATCGCCGTCGGTCTGTTCGGCCTCGGTGGGCTCGCCTACTGGCTCGTGCGGCGCAAGCGGAACGGCAAGGCGGTGCTGCTCGACCCCGGTCTGTTCAGCTCGAAACCGTTCCGGCTCGGCGTCAGCCAGCAGCTGTTGCAGCAGATCGCGCTCGGCGGCACCATGATCGTGTTGCCGATCTACCTCCAGATGGTGCTCGGCTACAACGCGCTGCAGGCCGGGCTCTCGATCGCGCCTCTCTCGCTCAGCATGTTCGCCGTCGCCATGCTCGTTGGCAGGCGCTCCGGCAACCGCCGGCCGGCGAGCCTGATCATGTGGGGCTTCCTGCTGCTGCTGGCCGGACTCGTCATTCTCATTCCGATCGTGCCGCGCGCGGACTCCGGATGGTGGCTGCTCGTGCCGTTGCTCATCGCCGGCTGCGGGCTCGGCCTGCTTGTCTCCCAGCTCAACAACTACACGTTGTCGCCGATCTCCGATGAGCGGGTGAGCGAGGCGGCCGGCGTCAACTCGGCCGCCGGCTCCTTCGGT
>JBEVGZ010000113.1:0-2585 GCA_040511515.1 Microterricola sp. | reverse complement strand
CCCGTTCGCCAGGCCCCTCCTGCGGTAGTCCTCGGCCACACAGATCGGGCCGTGGAGGTAGGCGTCCGGGTTCGTACCGGAGCGCAGCATGGTCTGGATGATGGGGATGTGCGCCTGCGCCTCGCGCGGGGTGAACGCGACGTAGCCGGCGATGCGGCCGTCGTCCCTCGCGACGATGATCCACTCACTCGCAATCGCGGTGGCGAACCACTCGGCCGAGAAGCGTGCAGAGAGCGAGCCGCCCGACGCCTCCTGGTTCGCCTCCTGCACCTCGAGGATTCCGGGGATGTCCTCTGGCGTCGCGAGGCCGATGGCGGGGGAGTCCATGCTCGGATGCCGGCTACGCGGAGGCTCGGCGCACGAGCGCCGTCTGGAGAACGGAGTGCGGCTCGTACGGCTTGCCCTCGATCACCTGCACGAGCAGCGCCGCCATCGCGGCTCCCATCTCGACCGACGGCTGGTGCACCGTCGTGAGCTGCGGTGTCGCGGTCTCGGCGAAGTAGTTGTCATCGAATCCGACGACGGCGACGTCATCCGGAACACGTCGACCCGCCTCGGCGATGGCCTGGTACGCCCCGGCCGCCATCTGGTCGTTCGCCGCGAAGACGGCGTCGAGCTGCGGGTCGCGCTCCAGGAGCCTGCGCATCGCCTCCGCACCGGATGCCAGTGTGAAGTCGCCCTGCTCGACGAGCGAGTCGTCGAGCCCGTGCTCCTCCATCGCCCGCCGCCAACCGATCAGGCGGTCGACGCCCGGCGGCATGTCGACGGGGCCGGCGATCGTGGCGATCCGCGTGCGGCCGAGCCCGATCAGATGCTCCGTCGCCGTGGTCGCCCCGCCGGAGTTGTCGACGTCGATGTAGAGCGTCTCGCCGTCGTCCGGCAGCAGCGGCCGCCCACCGTAGACGATCGGGAGGCTGCCACTCAGCCGCGCATAGGAGTGGTCGCCGGTGTGGTGCGAGACGACGAGAGCGCCGTCGACGTTGCCGCCGAGCAGGTAGCGCCTGGTCTTCTCCGAGTTCGTCTCCGACTCGATCAGCATCGTGAGCGTGTACTCGGTGTCCGCCAGGTGCAGCGCGACACCCTGCACCAGCTGGGCGAAGAAGGGGTCGGCGAACACCTTGGCGGAGGACTCAGGAACGATCAGCGCGATCGCCTGCGTGCGCCGGCTCGCCAGCATGCGGGCGGCGCGGTTCGGCACGTAGTTGAGTTCGGCGATCGCCCTGTTCACGGCCTCGACGATGTCGGGCGTGACCGTGAGCGAACCGTTGACGACGCGGGAGACGGTCGCGCGCGACACGCCGGAGAGCGCCGCCACCATCTCCAGCGTCGGCGCGGGTGCCGGAGCCGGCTTGTCACCGAGCTGTGCGCCCATCACTGCCTCCCGCGGTGGTCTGTGGAATCCACCCTAGTGCGCCTCAGCCGACGCGTTCGGTAGGAGCAGAAGCGGATGTGGCAAGCGATTCGGAAACGCGATCGACGGCATCCGCCTTCGCGCTCCTGATGATCTCGCTGTAGGCGAGCCCACTGTCCTTGATCGTGCGTTCCTGGGTGTCATAGTCCACCCGCACGATGCCGAAACGCTTGTCGTAGCCCCACGACCACTCGAAGTTGTCGAGCAGCGACCAGACGAAGTAACCGCGTACATCGGCACCTCCGGCGATGGCGTCTGCGATGGCGTCGACGTGGGCCTGCACGAAGGCGGTGCGCTCGTGATCGTGCACGGCGCCGTCATCCGCAACGGCATCGTCGTATGCCGCCCCGTTCTCGGTGACGTAGAGCGGCGGGATGCCGGGGTACTCGAGGCCGAGCCGGAGCAGCAGCGTGGTGAGGCCGGCGGGGTTCACCTCCCAGTCCATCGCCGTGCGCGGCAGGCCGCGGCTCGGAAAGGTGATGTCCTCGGAGCCGATCCACGGTGAGCTGATGGCGCGGTCGGTTGCGCCGGAGTGGCCGTCGCTTCCAGTGGAGTCCGGGTGCCCGCTGACCTGGTCGTCGTGGTAGTGGTTCACACCGAGGAAGTCGATCGGCGCCGCGATCACCTCGAGGTCGCCCTGCTTGACGACGTCGCGGATGCCGAACTGCTCCAGATCGGTGAAGGCGTCGTCCGGGTAGCTGCCGGTGACGATCGGCTCGAGGAAGATGCGGTTCTGCAGGAGGTCGAAGCGGCGGGCCGCGTCGAGATCGACGGGGTCGGCGGGGTCGAGCGGAATCGCGTTGCTGAGGTTGAGCGTGATGCCGATCTGCAGCGGCTCCGCCCGTGTCGCCGAGAGCTCGCGCAGCCGGTTGACGGCGAGACCGTGGGCGAGGTGCTGGTGGTGGATGGCCGCGACCGTTGCCGCCGGGTCCTGGCGGCCAGGGGCGTGCACGCCGGCGCCGTAGCCGAGGATCGACGAGCAGAACGGCTCGTTGAAGGTCGTCCAGTGCGTGACCCGGTCGCCGAGTGCGCCGTAGACGGCCTCGGCGTAGTCGGCGAAGCGGGAGGCCGTGTCGCGCGCGGCCCAGCCGCCCTGCTCCTCGATGCCCTGCGGCAGATCCCAGTGGTAGAGGGTGAGCCAGGGCAGGATGCCGGCATCCTGCAGTTCATCGAC
>JBEVGZ010000112.1:0-7944 GCA_040511515.1 Microterricola sp. | reverse complement strand
CCAGCACGGCAGCGACTATGGCCTGTGTCAGACCTACGGCAACGAGATGTGGCACTTCGAGCTGGCGGTGCGGCCCGGCGAAGTGTGCCCGGCCCCATTGAATGACGCCTCGGCCGGCTGACGGCCGGGCGGTTTACGGCTGCGCGGCTCGTGAGGCCGCCGCAAGGAAGGCCGGGCGCACGCGCTCCCAGCCGTCGAGGTAGCCGCCGACCATGGCCGCATCGCGCAGGAGCACGAGCTGTGCGGCGGCGCCGGCGGCATCCGTCACACCCGCCGCAGTCAATACGGTCTCGAGCTCGGCGCGGAACCACGCACGGTGCTCCCCGACCGCTTGCCGAACCGGGCTGTCGGCGTCTGGGTACTCGGCTGCGGCATTGATGAAGGGGCAGCCTCGGGTGTGGTGCCGGGCAACATCGTCGGCGAGGCCGGCGATCACGAGGCCAACGAGCTGCTTCGGTTCGGCCCCTGATGCCTCGGCTGCGGTGAACGCGGCGCGAATCTGCTCGTCCTCGACACCGAGGTACGCCTCGACCAGGTCTTCCTTGCTCGGAAAGTGGCGGTAGAAGGTCGCGCGGGTCACGCCGGCTTCCGCCAGTATCCGGTCGACTCCGACCGAGTGGATGCCCTCGCGGTAGAAGAGTTCCGATGCAGCGCGCAGCAGGCGCTCGCGGGCCTCGGAGGCGCCGCTGGGAGTGGTTCGAGTAGCCATACCCAAAATGATAGAACGATCTTTCTCTTTTTGCTTGACATCCGGTGCGGCGAGGCGTAACTTTCATTTCAGAAGCAGAAAGAACGATCGTTCCACTTAGCGGAGCGACACCACACAAGGAGAAGGAATCATGACCACCACCGACAACGCCCCCATCGTCCTCATCCACGGCCTGTGGATGACGCCGAGCAGCTGGAACACCTGGGCCGAGTACTTCCGGACTCGCGGCCACGAGGTGATCATCCCCGGGTGGCCCGGCATCGATGACCGCTCGGTCGCCGACGTGCGCAACAACCCGGAGGCCCTGAAGGGCATCGGCCTGAAGCAGATCGCAGACCACTACGAGCGCATCATCCGCGCACTCCCTCAGAAGCCGATCATCATGGGGCACTCCTTCGGCGGCCTGCTCACCCAGATGCTCGCCGATCGTGACCTCGGAGTCGCCTACGTCGGAGTCACCCCCGGCCAGCCGGCCGGCATCACGACGCTGCCGGCCTCGACGCTCTGGACGGGAACGCCCATCCTCGCGAACCCATTCGGCAAGAACGGCGCGAAGCCGCTCTCCAAGTCGCACTTCCACTTCACCTTCGGCAACGACCTCGGTCGTGCGGAGTCCGACGCGCTCTGGGAGGAGTTCGCCGTCAACTCGTACAACCGCGTGTTCTTCGAGGGCGTCGCAGCAGCCTTCAACGAGAAGGGCGGCGTCAGCCACGTGAACTTCGCGAAGACCGACCGTGCTCCGTTGCTCGTGATCACCGGAGAGATCGACCACGTCGTCCCGCCTGCCATCGGCAAGGCCATCGTCAAGAAGTACAACGCGAGCGGCAGTCCTGCACTCGTCGAGTACAAGGAGTACGCCGGCCGCACACACCGGATCGTCAGCCAGGACGGCTGGGAAGAAGTGGCAGAGTACGCGCTGGACTGGGCCATCGCCAAGTCTTCGGCGACAAGCGCCGTGTAGCCGGCGAGCGCCGGCCCGGCGCTTGCCAGCCCCGTGGAGCAGTTGTAGCCTGTGGCTCACCAGCCCGTCAGACCCTACCCGAGACTGCAACCCGAAACGGTTCGCCATGTCTTCCGCCCTCTATGCACTCGGCAGATGGGCATTTCGCGCCCGCCGGCGCATGCTCGTGTTGTGGGTCATTGTGCTCGCGGTGTTGTTCGCCGGGGCCGGACTGCTGAGCGAGGGCACAGACAACAGCTTCAGCATCCCCGGCACGGAATCGCAGGAAGCGCTGGATGCCTTGGCCCGCACCTTCCCACAGGTGAGCGGAACCTCGGCACAGCTGATCGCCGTCGCCCCGGACGGCAGTGATGTGAGCGATGCAGATTTCGAGGCGGCGGTCACGGCAGCCGCAACCGCCATCGCGGCGATTCCGCAGGTGTCCTCGGCCACCGCACCGTACCCATCGGATTCCGGCCCAGGCTCGAGTGCGAACATCAGCGCGGACGGCTCGGCCGTCATCGTGCCGATCCAGCTCTCGGTCGCCACAACCGCGGTGCTGCCCTCGACGGCGGACGCGCTGCAAGCGGCGGGCGTGGCGCTCGAGGCCGAGCTTCCGGCCGGCTCACAGGTGTCAGTCGGCGGCCAACTGTTCGCGCAGAGTTCCACGGGGATCAGCGTCACGGAGCTGCTCGGAATCGCGGTCGCCTACGTGGTGCTGTTCATCACATTCGCTTCGCTCGTCGCGGCCGGGCTGCCGCTCATCACCGCCCTGCTCGGTGTCGGCGCATCGCTCGCGATCGTCTTCATGGCGACAAGCGTGCTGACCATCACCTCCACGACGCCGCTGCTCGCGCTCATGCTCGGGCTCGCCGTCGGCATCGACTACGCGCTGTTCATCATCTCCAGACATCAGGACCAGCTCAAGCACGGCGTTGAACCGGAGGAGTCTGCGGCCCGTGCGGTCGCGACCTCCGGCTCCGCCGTCGTCTTCGCGGCGCTCACGGTGATCATCGCGCTGCTTGGTCTGTCCGTCGCCGGCATCCCTTTCCTCACGATCATGGGCGTCGCGGCCGCCCTGGCGGTGGCGATCGCCGTGCTGATGTCGGTCACACTGACCCCGGCGTTGCTCGGATTCGCCGGCTGGCACATCGTCGCCAAACGGTTCCGGCCCGGCGCCACCCAGCCCGCGGCGGCGAGCGCCGACGCTGCAGACGAGGAGGCCGCGAGCGATGAGCTCGAGCCTGCCGAGGCCGAGGCTACCGAGACCCCGGTGGAGGCTCCGGCGCGCGGCGGCTTCTTCCTCGGCTGGGTGCACGCCGTCACCCGCTGGCCGTTGGTCACCGTCGTCGCCGTCGTCGTTCTGCTCGGCCTCGCGGCCATCCCCGCTGCCGGGCTGCGCCTCGCTCTGCCGGATGCCGGCTCCCTCGACGACGACACACCAGGGCGCATCACATACGACCTTGTGGCCGAGCACTTCGGTCCCGGCTTCAACGGCCCCTTGATCGTCACCGGCTCCGTCATCCAGAGCACCGACCCGGTCACCCTGATGGACGATCTCGGCTCCGAGATCGCGGCCGTCGCCGGGGTGGCATCCGTTCCGCTGGCGACGCCGAACGAGACCGGCGACACCGGCATCGTCCAGGTGATCCCCGTGGGAGCCCCGGACTCGGAACAGACGGAGGAGCTGGTCGCGACGCTGCGCTCGATGCAGCCCCACTTCGAGGAGGAGTACGGCGTCCGGCTCTCCGTCACCGGTTACACGGCGGCCGGCATCGACATCTCCGAGCGCCTCGCCGGCGCGCTGCTGCCGTTCGGGCTGCTCGTCGTCGGTCTCTCGCTCGTGCTGCTGGCCATGGTGTTCCGCTCGATCGTCGTGCCCGTCACGGCAGCGCTCGGCTACGCGCTGTCGATCGGTGCGGCGTTCGGGCTCACCAGCCTTGTGTTCATCGACGGATTCCTCGCCGACCCGCTCAACGTGGCCGGCCTCGGCTCGGTTATCAGCTTCATGCCGATCATCCTGATGGGCGTGCTGTTCGGCCTCGCGATGGACTACGAGGTGTTCCTCGTGAGCCGAATGCGGGAGGAGTACCTGCACTCCGGCGATCCGACGGCATCGGTGCACCGCGGCTTCACGGCGTCGGCGCGCGTCGTCACCGCGGCGGCGCTCATCATGTTCGCCGTCTTCGCCGCCTTCGTGCCGGAGGGCGAGGCGAACATCCAGCCCATCGCGTTCGGCCTCGCGGTTGGCGTGCTGATCGACGCCTTCCTCGTGCGGATGACGCTCATCCCGGCCGTGCTGGTGAGCTTCGGCCGCTGGTCATGGTGGATCCCCGGCTGGCTCGACCGCGCCCTTCCACACTTCGACGTCGAGGGAGAGGGACTGGCCGCCGAGTTCGCCCTCGCCGGCTGGCCGGAGCCGGGCGCTGAACTCGCGCTCGCGGCGGAGGGCATGCTCGTTGCCGGCCAGCCCACCGGCGGCCAGGCCTTCGACGCGATGCTCGCCCCCGGCGAGGCGCTCGTCATTCTCGGCGGCTCCCTCGACGAGCGGAGCGCGATTCTGCTCGCCATCGGAGGGCGGATGCCGGTGAGTGCAGGCCGGGTGAAGGTCGAGGGCTTCGTGCTGCCGACGCGGGCAGCCGCGGTGCGCGCGCGCACCGCCTACGTGCTGTTGGACGCGTCGCTCCGCGGGGTGGGCTCCGTGCACGACGCACTGCGCCGCCGCCCCGGCATCGTGCTCATCGATGCGGCGGACAGCTTCGTCGACCCCGAGCTGCGCGCCGGCATCCGCAGCGCCCTGGGCGAGGCGCGGAAGGGCAGCGGACGGAGGGCGGCCGCCCCGCTGACGATCGTGCTCGCGTGCGAGAGCGGCGCGATCGCCGACGCACTGCTGCCGCTCGGCGTTCGATTGCGCACCGTTCAGCTGGCTGACGAACCGGCGCCGAGCGCACTGGCGGTGCGCTGATGGGCGCTGAAATGGCGGGGCTCTGATGGCGCGCACCTTCTCGGCGACGGGCGGATCAGAGCGCCTCGGCCGTCTCGCCGTGCTCGGGGTGCTGGCCGTGCCGTTGCTGATCGGCGGGATCCTCGCCTGGGCGCTGGCGGCCCCGACGCAGAACCTCGACAGGGTGACGGCGGCGATCGTGAACAACGACGAACCCGTCATGGTGGACGGCAACACGGTGCCGCTCGGGCGACAGTTTGCGGCAGGGCTCATCGAGGGGCCGAGCGACCCGGCCGAGTCGACGAGCAACTTCACCTGGGTGCTCACGAACAGTGACGAGGCAGCGCTCGGGCTGGGTACCGGTCGCTATGCGGCCGTCGTGACGATTCCGGAGTCGTTCTCGGCGGCGGCGACCTCGATGGGAGGCCAGGCGAGCGACGCACGGGAGGCCGTTTTCGAGGTCGCGACGAGCCCGGCGTCGGCAGCCCTCGATCCGACGATCACGCAGCTCATCACCGAGGCGGCGGCCGCAGCCGTCAACCAGCAGCTGATCGAGCAGTATCTCGACAACGTCTACGCGGGATTCAACACGATCAATGAGCAGATCGGGCAGGCATCAGACGGCGCCGCCAGCCTCGTCTCCGGGGCGGACTCGGTCTCCAGCGGCGCGCAGTCCCTCGCAGACGGGGCGAGTCAGCTGACCGCCGGGCTCGATTCCCTGGATGCCGGCGCCGACTCCCTCGCGAGCGGACTCGCCCAGCTCGACGCCGCATCGCAGCCGCTGCCGGGGCAGACGGCGCAGCTCGCGGCGGGTGCCGCCGGCGTTGCCGCGGCCGTCGGCAGCCTCGCTGCCGCCGTCTCCGACGCCACCACACAGTTCGCGGCCGTGACGGCACAGATCTGTGTCACGCCCGGCCTCGTCTGCGACCGGGCGACGGCGGCCCTCGCGCGCCTGCAGAACGCCGATCAGCAGACCGCGGCGCTGGCGACAGGCGCCGGCCAGGTGGCATCCGGCAATGCCCAGTTGGCTGATGCCATGCCATCGCTTGTCGCCGGCATCGACGCATCGGCCGGCGGTGGGAGCGAGGTGGCGGCCGGCAGCGCACAGGCAGCGTCCGGGGCCGAGTCGCTGAGCGCCGGCGCGCAGAGCCTCGCCGCCGGAGCCGCACAGCTCGACGACGGTGCCGCCCAGCTGTCCGACGGTTTGAGCCAGGCGGTCACCCAGATCCCCACCTACAGCGACAGCGACATCAGCACGCTCTCGACCGTGGTCTCGCAGCCCGTGCTCGCCGATCAGGATGCCGTTCCCGCCGGCGTGCAGACGGTGCCCCTGTTCGCCGTCGTCGCCCTCTGGCTCGGCGGCCTGGTCATCGCCATCGCCCGCCGCGCCGTGCCGACGCGGCTGCTGCTGACCTCGGTGCCGTCGCGGACGATCACTCTGCGCTCGCTCGGCCCCACCGCCGCGCTCGGGGCCGGCCAGGGGGCCGTCGTCGCCGTCGCGGTGCTCACCGCCGTGAACACGTCGCCGCTGGCGTGGATGAGTTTCGCGGGCGCGAGCGTGCTGATCGGCGCCGTCTTCGCGATCGCGAACCAGGGACTCGCGGCGGCGCTCGGCTCGGTGGGCCGCCTCGTGGCGGTGCTCGTCGCCGTGCTCGCCCTGGCGGCGGGCCTCAGCGGCTCCGTTCCGCCGGCGATCGCATCGACGGCCGGGGCGATCCCGACCGCACCGGCGCTGAGCTGGCTGTTGGCCTGCCTGACCGGAGACGGCCCGGCCGCTCTCGCCGCCGTGGCGCTGCTCGCGCTCGCCACGGTGTTCGGCATCGCGCTGGTCTACGCCGGCGTCGCCCGCCACCGCACGTACCCCCGGCACCGTGGCGCTTAGGCTGATGGCGTGGTCAGAGAGTTCTTTTCCGGGGTCGGGCTGCTGCTGCGCGGCTTCGCGTTCTGGACCCGTCGACCCGGCGCCATGATGCTGGGGCTGGTTCCGGCCGCCATCGTCTTCGCGCTGATGCTGGCCGGCCTCGTTGCGCTTGGCTTCAATGTTGGGCCGATCGTCGACTGGCTGACCCCCTTCGACGAGACGTGGCCGGAGCCATGGCCGAGCATCGTGAACGCCGCGATGGGGACGGTGCTCTTCGCAACCGCGATCGTGCTCAGCGCCGTGACGTTCACGGCGCTGACCCTCGCCGTCGGCGACCCCTTCTACGAACGGATCTGGTTGGCCGCCGAGCGGGACCTCGGCGGCGACAGCCCGACGGAGGGCGCCGGATTCTGGCGCGGCGTGCGCAGCGCGCTCTGGCTGCTCGGAGCCGGTCTGCTCACCGCCGTGTGCGTCGCGCTCAGCGGCTTCGTCCCCCTGATCGGCGGAGTGTTGGCTCCCGTGCTCGGCGTCGTGTTCTCCGGGCGGCTACTGGCGGTTGAGCTGAGCTCGAGGGCATTCGAGGCGCGCGCCATCCCCGGTGCGGCGCAGCGCACGCTTCGCCGCGGCATCCGCTGGCAGCTGCTCGGCTTCGGCGTTGCGACGCAACTGCTCTACATGATCCCATTCGGAGCGGTGTTCACCATGCCGGCCGCCGTCGCCGGGTCAACGTTCCTCGCCCGGGCAGCGCTCGACGCATCACGGGCCGCACGCGCCTGATCCACGCGCGCACGGTTTACGCGCCGCCCATCCGTTCCATCACGTTCGTGCCGTCAGAGAGCACGGGCGAGATGAGCCCGAAGACGTTGTTGTCAGGGTCGAGCAGGTAGCCGACGCGGCCGATGCCCTCCATGTCGTCGAGCGGAAGCGCCTCGATGGCGCCGAGCGCGAGGCCCTTCGCGAACAGGCTGTCGATGTCTTCGACCCCCACGACGAAATTGGCCCCGTTCACCGGCGCTCCAACCTCGGGCTTCGGCCCCATGCGTGCGGTGAGGCCGCCGTTGATGCCCCTGCCGAGCTCGGATGTCATATTGATCGCGCCCTCACCGGTGTCGATCGACCAGTACGACATCTCCCCGTAACGGGTGAACGTCCAGCCGAACAACTCGGTGTAGAAATCGATGAGCTTCTGCGGTTCGGATGCGTGGATCTCGAAGTGGACGACGAGGTTCGCCATGATGCCTCCTTGCATTGGTGGCAGTCATGCTACGCCCGCCGTTCGGCGACGGCCAGCCTCTTCCGCTGCGGTGCGCGCAGCGGCGAGGGCCCTGATGCCGACGGTGATGACCATCCACACATTAGTCCTGCACGCCCGCCCACTCAGCGGTAGCCATCGATGGGGAAGGCGGCGTCTGCGATCTCGGCCAATGACTCCGTTGGCAAATTGGGAAACGCCGACAACGTCTGCCCCACCACGCGATACTCGGCACCGC
>JBEVGZ010000111.1:0-7622 GCA_040511515.1 Microterricola sp. | reverse complement strand
AAGCCGCTGAGCGGCGCCCAGGCGGCGGCCGGCTCCCCGTCGATGCTGAGGTAGTTGTAGCTGCTGAAGTTGACCCCGACCCGGCGCGGGCTCACGGCGATCCGCGGCATCCCGAGCAGGCGCGCGGCCTGGGCGGCGAAGAATGCCACGCTGTCGGCGGCCAGTTCTCCGGCGCGCAGTCGCCCGGTCAGCCCTGTCTCGCCCGGCTCGACGCCCACATGCTCGGCCCGGTCGTCCCCCACGGCGGCCTTCAGACGCTCCAGTACATTGCCCATGCGGTGAGCATACGCCCGGCGCCCCGCTCCCGCCCCAGCGCCCACTTCGCCGCTGGCGCCCCGCACCGCGAGGGGAGGCGAAAAGCACGGAGGGAGGCCAGAATCCGAGATTCTGGCCTCCCTCCGGGACTATCTCCTCCGCACAACTGGCGCAGGAGACGCTGGGCTAGCGCCCGGCGTTGGCGGCATCCATCAGCTGGCCGATGCCGTCGACGTCGAAGCCGAGGCTGGCGAAGGTCTTCAGGCGACTGATCGGCAGCGAGCCGATCATCTTGAAGATCTCCTCGGCGCCTGCGCCTGCCGCTGCGTCTCCGCCGCCGAATGATGCGGCGAGACCCTGCATCAGAATCGGTCCGGCGATCGGGTCGGCCATCATCTCACCGAGCGAGGTGTCTGGGCCGAGCGGCAGCAGGACGGCGTCGCCCTCAACGGTGACCGTGCCCGATTCGCGGATGTCGCGGCTCGAGGCACCGACGGCGACGGTGTACTCGCCGCTCTCGAGGATCCACTTGTCGATGCGGGTGTCCCAGTACGTGAGGTCCTCGCGACGTGCCGTGATGCTCACGGTGCGGCTCTCACCGGCGGCGAGCGCAACCGAGGCGAAGCCCTTGAGCTCCTGCGGCGCGCGCTGCACACTGGAGGCGGCGAGGCCCGTGTAGAGCTGGACGATCTCGCGGCCGTCACGGGCACCCGTGTTCGTCACGGTGACCGTCGCGGTGATGCCCGCCTCGTCCGCCGTGAGCTCAAGGCCCGAATACGCGAAGCTCGTGTACGAGAGGCCGTGGCCGAAGGGGTACTGCACCGCGATCTTGCGGGCGTCGTACCAGCGGTAGCCGACGAACAGGCCCTCGCCGTAGCGCACGTGGCCGTGCTCACCCGGGAACTCGAGGTAGGCGGGGCTGTCTTCGATGCGCACCGGGAAGGTCTCCGAGAGACGGGCGGAGGGGTTGACGACTCCGTAGAGCACGTCGGCGGTTGCGCCACCACCGGCCTGGCCGAGCAGCCAACCCTCGAGGATCGCGGGGACGCGGGCCTCGAAGTCACCGAGGCGCACGACGCCACCGTTGGAGAGCACGACGACGGTGCGCGGGTTCACGGCGAGAACGGCGTCGAGCAGCTCGAGCTGCACGGCGGGCAGTTCGATGTGCTCGCGGTCGAAGCCCTCTGACTCCTCCGCGGCGGGAATGCCGAGGAACACCACGGCGACGTCGGCGGCGGCAGCGGCCGCGACGGCCTCGTCACGGAGCGCTGCTGCGCCCGAGTTGTCACCATCGAGCGTGAAGCCGGCGGCGAAGGTCGACTGCTCTGCGAGCACGCCGATCTCTTCCAGCGCGGTGTCGAGCTTGGTCGGGTTGATCATCGAGCTGCCTGCGCCCTGGTAGCGGGGCGTGCGGGCGAACTCGCCAATGATGGCGACGGATGCCGACGAAGCCAGCGGCAGCAGTTCGGACTCGTTCTTCAGCAGCACGATGCTGCGGGCGGCTGCCTCGCGGGCGAGGGCGTGGTGGGCGTCGACGTCGTAGCTCGCGTTGGCGTCTGCGCCGGCCTGGGCCTTCAGCGCGAGTTCGACGGTGCGGAGAGCAGCGAGGTCGAGAACGGCCTCGTCGAGCTCACCCGCGCGCACGGCGGCGACGAGTTCGGCGTCGGTGCGGCCGTCGCTGGAGGGCATCTCGAGGTCGAGGCCGGCCGCGACACCGGTGACGCGGTCGTTGACGGCGCCCCAGTCGGAGACGACGACGCCGGTGAAGCCCCACTCGTCACGCAGCACGGTGTTCAGGAGCCACGGGTTCTCGGACGTGTAGACGCCGTTGAGCTTGTTGTAGGAGCACATGACGGTCCAGGGCTGCTCGTCTTCGACGACGCGCTGGAAGCCGCGCAGGTAGATCTCGCGCAGCGGCCGCGGGTCGACGTCGGAGCTCGAGCGCATGCGGTCGTTCTCCTGGTTGTTGGCCGCGAAGTGCTTGAGCGAGGTGCCGACGCCCTGGCTCTGCAGGCCGCGCACGAGGGCCGAGCCGAGGATGCCGGAGACGATGGGGTCCTCGGAGAGGTACTCGAAGTTGCGTCCGCAGAGGGGCGAGCGCTTGATGTTGATGCCGGGGCCGAGGAGCACGCCGACGCCCTCGGTCTTGGCCTCCTCGCCGAGTGCGACGCCGACACGCTCGAGGAGTTCGGTGTCAAAGCTGGCGCCGAGGCCGACGGCGGGCGGGAAGCAGGTGGCCGGGATGCTGTCGGCGAGGCCGAGGTGGTCGGCGCTCTCGCGCTGCAGGCGAACGCCGTGCGGGCCGTCGGTCAGCACGATGCTCGGAACTCCGGCTCGTTCAACGGCCTTGGTCGTCCAGAAGTTGGCGCCGCTGGTGAGCGATGCCTTCTCTTCCAGCGTGAGTGATGCCACGATCTCCGCGGCTGTTTTCTCGGTCATTCCGTGCTCCTCTTCGGTGAGATTGTGAAAACCATACATGATTCGGTTTTCAATTCCAAGGAAGTTCCGTACGATTCAGCTATGGCACAGAGAGGCTCATACGCAAAAGGGGTCGCCAAGCGCGAGGAAATTCTGACCGAGGCGCTGCAGGTGATCGCCCAGAACGGCTACAGCCGCGCCTCGGTGCGTGAGCTCGCCGATGCCGTCGGCCTGAGCCAGGCCGGCCTGCTGCACTACTTCAGCTCGAAAGAAGAGCTCTTCACCGCCGTGCTGCAGAAGCGCGACGAGGTGGATGCCGCCGTCTATCTCGACGGGAACGCCGACCTTGAGGCCTTCTCCGGTCTCGCCGCCGTGATGCGCCACAACACCGAGGTTCCCGGCCTCGCCCAGCTCTACTCGCGCCTTGCGGCCGAGGCGACCGACCCGAGCCACCCCGCCCACGACTTCTTCGTGCAGCGCACGGCACAATTCCGCGAGATGTTCGCCGACAACGTGCGCGCCCGTCAACAGCTGGGCACTCTGCCGGCGCGCCTCGACCCCGACAAGGTCGCGACGATCATGATCGCCCTCGCCGACGGGCTGCAGACGCAGTGGACGCTCGACCCCACCATCGACATGGCCGAGCACATCGACTACCTCGCCGGCCTGCTGAGCATCAGTGGCTCGGACTCCCCGGCGGCGGAATGACACCGCTGCCCCGAGACGCCTCGCGGGTGAGCAGCGACATCCGCCGCCACAATCTCAGCGTGCTCACCCGGCAGCTGGCGAGCAACGGTGCACAGTCGCGCACCAGACTCGCCGAGACCACCGGGCTCACCAAGGGCGCCATCACCGCACTCACTGCCACGCTGGTCAAGGCCGGCGTCCTGCGGGAGCAGGCCGAGGCCCCTGGCGCAGCGCCGACCCGGGTCGGCACCGGCCGCAAACGCACGCTGTTGCGTCTTGCGGCCGACGACGTGGCCATTCTGGCGCTCCAGCTCGACGCCGACATCGCCACCGCGCTGCTCACCACCCTCGCCGGCGACGAGCTGTTGCGGATCGCACGGCACCACAGCCGCCCCATGGGTCAGCCGGGGCCGATCATCGACGTGCTGGCCGCCACTCTGAGCGCGGCACTCGACGAGTCCGCCCGCCTCGGGAGACGGGTGCTGGACACGGTGGTGGTCGTGTTCGCGCCAGCCAGCGGCGACCCGGCGATCGTGCTGGCAGACACCGACCTCGGCTGGGGTCCGGTCGACCTTCTCGGTGAGCTGCGTGCACGGGAACCGCGCTTCGACGCGGATGCCCGGCTGTGCTCCGACTCGCCGCTGGCCGCGCAGGCCGAGCGCACCCTGCTGCCCGGAGTCGATGACCTGCTGTACCTCAAGAGCAATTCCGGCATCGGCGGGGCGGCGATCTCCGGTGGCCACCTGGTTGGCGGCGCGCGCAGCCTGGCGGGAGCGTTCGGCCACCTTGCCGTTGTTCCAGACGGGGAACTCTGTCTGTGCGGGCAGCACGGCTGCCTCGTCACCGTGGCCGGCCCCGACATCGTGCTGCGGGATGCCGGGCTGGGAGAGCTTCTGCAGCAGGACGGCCTCGCGACCGCCCTTGCGGAATTCGTGCGGCGGCTCCGGGCCGGGGACGAGAAGGCCGTCGCGGCCTGGGAGCCGGCATCCTTGTGGCTGGCCAGGACCCTGAGCATACTCACGCTGACCTTCGACCCGGACGCGATCGTGCTCGGCGGCTACTGGGCCGAGCTCGCCGACACTGTCGAGCCGCTCTATCAGCGACTGCTCCCGCCCATCGCCCTGACCGCCGGCTGGGCCCCACCGACGATTCTGTCCGGCACACTCGGCGCCGACGCAGCCCTCCACGGTGCCGTCTGGAACGCACGCGATCGGCTGCTCGCCGACCCGATGCAGCTGTCGGCCCGCCGCGACTAACGCGACGGACCGACGGCTACAGCGGCAGGGGCTGGGGTCAGCTCGCCGCGACCGACTTCGGGGTGCGACCGAACAGCGGCTTGCCGTAGTCCTTCTGGAGCAGCGTGGAGAAGGCCCACCAGAGCACCAGTGTGGCCGAGGCTCCGCCGACGACGCCGATGATGGCGTCAGAGAACCAGTGCGCGTTGATGAAGGTGCGCTGCCAGATCATGCCGAGCACGAGGACGCTGCCGACGATCCACCAGCCGAAGCGCTTCGAGGCCGGCAGGATCGCGGCGACGGCGACGAGCAGGATGCCGGCGCTGACCGCGTGGCCGGAGGGCAGCGAGCCGTGGTCGACCTGGAATAGCGGACCGAACAGGCCGGCGGCGATGTCGTCGGCGGGGCGCGGACGGTCGACGAGATTCTTGGTGAGCTGCGAGACGCCGAAGTTGCCGACGAGCTCGGCGGTGAGGAAGAACACGGCCGAGCGCCAGCGGCGGATGATGAACAGCCAGGCCGGGATGAGGATCAGGGTCAGCACGGCCCCGGGGATCTGGCCGAAGTGCTGGAAGAACATCGGGAACGGCCCCTCGGCCTGTTCGACGCTGGATGCACCGATCAGCCGGCGCCAGGCGTCATCCATGCCCTGGGTGAACGGGCTCGTCGGGTTCCCCGCAACGCTGGCCGCGAAGATCGCGAAGACGGCAAGCCCCGCCACACCGATCCACAGGAGAATCCGCGGCCGCGTGGCCCTTTTCGTTTGCACTTCGGACACCGTTGTCATTTCCGCCCTTTCCAGACGTACGTCATTGCAATGGAGGAAACCATACATGACTTGGTTTTCAGGAGGAGCGGCGCGCCGCGATCTAAGTTCAACGCTTGAACTATCGACAAGCTGCCCTCATACTGATTACCAAACGCTGTTTGGTTTTGAATGCGTTGCCCCTTTCGCACCACCCTTTCTCAACGAAGAGGAGAATCGTGTCCACACAATCCCCCGGTTCCGACGTCGACAGCGACGGCCGCACCGAAATCACCTCGACCGGTCTGCGCAGCCCCCTCGCCACCAAGGCGCTGCTGCCATCGATCGCCGTCACCTCGGTGTTCCTGTTCGCGACCTACGCGGCGCTCACCGGCATCCTGCTGCCGGCCCAGGTGGCGCTGCTCGATGAAGAGAACAAGATCGCAAACCTCGCGGTTGTGAGCACGGTGTCGTTCATCTTCACCCTCTTCGCCCAGCCGATCGTCGGCGCGTTCAGCGACCGCACGCGCTCACGCCTCGGCCGACGCGCGCCATGGATGTTGATCGGCGCCGCCGTCGCGATGATCTTCCTGCTCGGTCTCGGTGGCATGCAGAACGTGCTCTGGATCACCGTGTTCTGGGTCATCATCCAGGTCTCGTTGAACGCCCTCCAGGGACCGATGTCGGCGATCGTGCCCGACCGCTTCCCGCGTTCTCGTCGCGGCATGGCCTCGGCCATGGTCGGCGTCGGCACGATGATCGGTGCGGCGCTCGGCACCGTGGTCGCCGGCCAGTTCATCAACAACATCGGCATCGGCTACGCGATGTTCGGCGCCGGCATCCTGATCGTGACCGTGCTGTTCGTGCTGATCAACCGCGACAGCTCCAGCGTCGGCGGCGTGATCGAGCCGTGGAGCTGGAAGAACTTCTTCGCCGGCTTCTGGATCAACCCCAAGGCGAACCCGGACTTCGCCTGGGCCTTCGCCGCGCGCTTCTTCTTCATTCTCGGCTACTTCGTCATCGCCGCCTACAACCTCTACATCCTCACCGACTACCTGAAGCTGCCGCTCGGGGAGGCCGCGAACACGGCCGGCCTGCTCGCGGTCGTCGGCGTCGTGCCCACGCTGCTCTCGATCGTTGTGGCCGGCTGGTGGAGCGACAAGGTCGGCCGCCGCAAGGTGTTCATCTACGCCGCGACCGTGTTCATGGTCATCGGACTCTCGATGCCACTGCTGATGCCGAGCGTGACCGGCATGCTCATCATGGGCATCATCAACGGCTTCGGTTTCGGTCTCTACATGGCGTGCGACACGGCGCTCATGACCGAGGTGCTCCCCGGTGACGGCGTCGCCGCGGGCAAGGACCTCGGCATCCTGAACGTCGCGACGAACATCCCGCAGGCGATGAGCCCGGCGGTGGCCGCCATCATCATCGGCAGCTTCGGCGGGTTCCCCGCGCTGTTCGTGTTCGCCATGATCGCGGTGGTCATCGCCGCGCTCGTACTCGTCCCCATCAAGAGCGTCCGCTAGGAGAAACAGCTGTGACCATCGCCACCCCTCCCATCGTCCAGACGAGCGCAGGCGCCGTACGCGGCTTCTGGCGCGAGGCCCCGGATGCCGCAGGCTCCCGCTCCGCGGCATTCCTCGGCATCCCATTCGCCGAGCCGCCGATCGGCGAGCACCGCTTCGCGGCTCCGGTGCCGCACCGGGCATGGGAGGGCGTGCGCGATGCGATCGAGTTCGGCGCGACCCCGCACCGTGAGGTGCAAGGCGAGATCACGCTGATCCCCGAGCCGGCGTTCCCCGGCGAGTCGACGCTCAACGTCAACGTCTTCACGCCGGGCCCCGGCGAGGCAACGGCCCTGCCCGTGCTCGTCTACATCCACGGCGGCGGCTACGTCTCCGGTTCGCCGTCCAGCCCCTGGTACGACGGCGCCCCGTTCAACCGCGACGGCGTCGTGCTGGTGTCGGTGTCGTACCGCCTCGGCTTCGACGGCTTCGGCTTCATCGAAGACGCTCCGCTGAACCGCGGCGTGCTCGACTGGCTTCTCGCCCTTGAGTGGGTGCAGGAGAACATCGCGGCGTTCGGTGGCGATCCGGCACGGGTCACCATCGCCGGCCAGTCGGCCGGTGGCGGTGCGGTGCTCACGCTGCTCGGCATGCCGAGCGCACAGCACCTGTTCCATGGCGTCTACTCGATCTCTGGCGTGCCGACCTCGACGACGCTCGATGCGGCAGAGGCCGTTGGACGCACGATCGCCGAACTCGGCGGGGTCGCACCGA
>JBEVGZ010000110.1:0-3423 GCA_040511515.1 Microterricola sp. | reverse complement strand
GCCCATGTCTGGGGAGACGACCGTGAGGGTCGAATTGTCGAGCTTTTTGAAGTGCTCGAGCAGCACCGGCATGGCGAAGAGGTGGTCGACGGGGCCGTCGAAGAAGCCCTGGATCTGCGCTGCGTGCAGGTCGACGCTCATGATGCGGTCGGCGCCGGCGGCCTTGAACAGATCGGCGACGAGACGAGCGGAGATCGGCTCGCGGCCGCGGCCCTTCTTGTCCTGGCGTGCGTAGGGATAGAACGGGGCGACAACGGTGATCCGCTTGGCCGATGCACGCTTGAGCGCGTCGACCATGATGAGCTGTTCCATCAGCCACTCGTTGATCGGGGCCGTGTGCGACTGGATCACGAAGGCATCGCAGCCACGGACGCTCTCGTCGTAGCGAGTGTAGAGCTCACCGTTGGCGAATGTCCTGGCATCCGTCGGCACCAGCTCGGAACCGAGCTCAGACGCGATGTCGAGTGCAAGCTGCGGGTGCGCGCGCCCCGACACGAGAACGAGGCGCTTTTCTCCGCTGGACTTGATTCCGGACACGTGTGGTCTCGCTCTCCCCGACGGCGGGCCGTCGAATGTGTTGTGTTGGGTGCTGCGGTGATGCTGCGGTGCGTGTGCTGCTACGCCGAAGCGGCCTGCGCCGCGTCATCCGCAGCGCTGCCTGCCCGGTTGGCGTGAACCCAACCGTCCATGTTGCGCTGCGGGGCGACGTTGATGGCCAGGGCACCGGCAGGCACGTTCTTGCGAACGACCGTTCCGGCACCTGTGTACGCTCCGTCACCAATTGTAATCGGCGCGACGAACACCCCGTGCGACCCGGTGCGCACATGCGACCCGATCTGCGAGGAGTGCTTGTTGACGCCGTCGTAATTGGCGAAGATCGAGCCGGCGCCGATGTTGGACTGCTCGCCGATCGTGGCATCGCCGACGTAGCTCAGGTGCGGCACCTTGCTGCCCGTGCCGATCTTCGCGTTCTTCGTCTCGACGAAGGCGCCGATCTTGCCGTCGGCGCCGAGGATCGTGCCGGGGCGCAGGAAGGCAAATGGCCCGACGGTTGCCGCGGCACCGACGACCGCGAGCGTCGCGTCACTGCGGCGCACCTCTGCGCCCTCGCCGATCTCGCAGTCGCGCAGGGTCGTGTCCGGGCCGATGATCGCGCCGGTCTCGACGACGGTGGCGCCCAGGATCTGGGTGCCAGGCAGCACGGTGACGTCGGGGGCGAGCTTCGCCTTGAGGTCGATCCAGGTGCTTGCCGGGTCCTGGATGGTGACGCCGGCCAGCTGCCAGCCGCGCACGATGAGCGCGTTCAGGCGCAGCCCTGCCTCGGCGAGCTGGGCGCGGTCGTTCACGCCGGCGACGAGCCACGCCTCCGCGACCGGAACCGCGCTGACGTCGGAGCCGGCGGCGCGCAGCAGGCCGATGACGTCGGTGAGGTACTTCTCGCCCTGGGCGTTGTCCGTGGTCAGCTTCCCGAGCTGCTCGCGCAGGGCGGCGGCGGAGAACACGTAGATGCCGGCGTTTCCCTCGCCGATGGCAAGCTGTTCTGGCGTGGCGTCCTTCTGCTCGACGATGGCGTCGAATGCGCCGGAGTCACCGCGCACGATGCGGCCATAGCCGGTCGCGTCGTCGTAGACGGCCGACATCACCGTGGCGGATGCCGCGCTCTCGCGGTGGGCGGCGACGAACTGGGCGAGCGTCTCGGCGTCAAGCAGCGGCACGTCACCGTTGACGACGAGCACGTCACCGTCGAAGTCGGCGGGCAGCGCCTCGACGGCCTGCTCGACGGCACGACCGGTGCCGGGGATCTCGTCCTGGTCGACGATGATGCTCTCGGGGAGCTGGGCGGAGACGACCTCGACGACGCGGTCACGCTCGTAGCGCACGACGGTCACGACACTCTGCGCATCCAGCGCGGCGGCGGTGGCCAGCACGTGGCTGACCAGCGGCAGGCCGGCGATGGGGTGCAGCAGCTTCGGGAGCGACGACTTCATACGGGTGCCCTGCCCCGCCGCGAGAACGACGATGGCCAGCTTCTGATCGGTCATGAAGACGACCCTCTCTCTCAAACGTGAGTGCTCCGCCGCCAGGACTCGAACCTAGACCTAACAGCTCCAAAGGCTGTCGTGCTGCCATTACACCACGGCGGAATGCGCGGAATCGGATTCCGCGCGCCCTCCAGTCTGCCAGATTGGGCCTGTGCTTTTTGACCTCGCGGCGCGGCCATTTCGCGTCTCTGTGCGTCGGGCGCCCGGCATCCGCCCACGATAATAGGAGAATGCCCACGAGTGATGAAGTCGACCGCATCGTCGATGCGTGGCTGCGCGAGCGCCCCGATCTGGATTTCGCGCCGCTGCAGGTGCTCTCCCGTGTCGGCCGTCTGGCCAAGCACCTCGACCGCGCTCGGCGCGAAGCCTTCGCGCTCTCCGAGCTTGAGTCCTCCGAGTTCGATGTGCTCTCGGCGCTCCGCCGGGCCGGCAGCCCGTTCCAGCTCTCCCCCAAGCAGCTGCTGCAGCAGACCCTGGTCTCCAGCGGCACCATGACGAACCGCATCGACCGCCTCGTCACCCGGGAGCTCGTGCAACGCCGCACCGACCCGAACGACGGCCGCGGCATCCTGGTCGTGATGACGCCGGCTGGCCTCAGCCGGGTGGATGCCGCGATCACCCGCCTCGTCGACGCCGAGGCCGAGCTGCTCGGCGCCCTCAGCGCGCCGGAGCAGGAGCGCCTAGCCGGTCTGCTGCGCAAGCTCAGTCTCGACTTCGACTGAGCGCACACCGAGGATCGCATGACCGAACCACGCGTGCTGCCGAACGAGACGACGGTTCCCCTGCTGCCGTGTGCCTTCGTCGACGAGACACTCGAGTTCTATCAAGCGCTCGGCTTCGAGGTGACGTACCGGATGACGAAGCCGTACCTCTACCTGGCGTTCCGGTTCAGCGGCATCGACCTGCACTTCGGTACGGCACCGAGGGTCTACGACCCCGCCCGCGAAGACGGTGGCGGCTGCCTTGTCCTGGTCGACGCCGTCGCCCCATATCACGCGGCATTCTCGGCCGCACTGCGCGCGAAGTACGGCAAGGTGCTACGCAGCGGTCGACCGCGCATCACGCGCTATCGCCAGGGGGCGTCGCGGTTCACGGTGATCGACCCCTCCGGCAACTCGCTCATCTTCATTCAACGAGACGAACCGGATGTCGAGTACGGCGGAGCGGCCGGCCTCACCGGGCTGGCCAAGGCCCTCGACAACGCGCGCATCCTGCGCGAGTTTAAGGGAGACGACCGTGCGGCGCTCAGGGCGATCACCTCGGGGCTACGACGTCACAGGGACGGCGCGACGGCGCTCGATCAGGCGCTGGCATTCGCGAACCTCATTGAACTCGCCACCGAGCTGAACGAGCCGGAGCCGATCGATGGCTGGCTCACCGA
>JBEVGZ010000109.1:0-12905 GCA_040511515.1 Microterricola sp. | reverse complement strand
TTCTTCAGCAGCGGGGGAGCCTGGACCCTGATCGTCGCGGCCGTTGCAGGCGTCGCGCTGCTCGCACCGCTGCTCGGCGCAACGGCGCTGACCGGGGGCGGCCTGCTGCCCGTGAACGCCCCGGCGATGCTCTGGCAGAACATCGGCTACGGCTGGCGTGACATCGGAACCGGCTTCGTCGGTGCGGCCGACCCATTCGCCGCCGTTCTCGCCGTGCTCGGCTCGATCACCTTCTGGTCGCCGTCCGCGCTGCTGCTCGCCCTCTACTTCGCCGCGCTGCCGTTGGCAGCGCTCGGCGCGTGGCTGGCCGCCGCCCGGCTGACCAACCGCGGGTCCTTGCGGGCGCTGGCCGCCGTGCTGTGGATGCTCGCGCCGACCTTCCTCAGCGCGATCGCCGACGGCCGCCCGGCACCGATGATCGCCCACATCCTGTTGCCGTGGCTGTTCTTCGCAGCGGCCGCAGCCGCGCGATCCTGGTCGGCGTCGGCGGCATCCGCTCTGCTCTTCGCGGCGATCACCGCCTGCGTGCCGTCGCTCACCCCTGCGCTGCTCGTGCTCTGGCTGCTCGCTGTGCTGTTCAGCGGCCGTTCGATCATGCGCTTCATCGGCATCCCGATCCCGGCGTTCGTGCTGGCGGCGCCCCTGCTGCTCGACCAGCAGCTGCGCGGCAACTGGTTGGCGCTCGTCGCCGACCCCGGCGTCCCGCTTCCGGCAGAACAGGCCTCGAGCTGGCAGCTCCTGTTCGGATTCCCCAACGGCGACTTCGGTGGTTGGGGCGCGCTCGTCGAATCGCTCGCCCTGCCGGGCGTCACCGCAGACATCATCGTGCCGATCCTGTTGGCGCCGCTGGCCGTTCTCGCCCTGCTCGCGCTCTTCCTGCCCGGCTCGCGCACGGCGCTGTTCGGGCTCGTCGCCGCGCTGCTCGGCTTCGCGACATCCATCGCCGCGGCCCAGATCGCCGTCGCGACACTCGGAGACCAGAGCATCCCCGTCTGGCCGGGTGCCGGTCTCAGCCTGTACTGGGCCGGCCTCATCGGTGCCGCCGTCATCGGGCTGAACGCCCTCGGTCGCGCCGCGACGGCACCGGCGATCATCTCCGCCCTCGCGTTGACCATGGCCGTCATCCCGCTGGCCGGCTCCATCGCCCTCGGCGCTGCGGCACCGAGCCCGGCGGCCGTCCACGCCGGCGACGCGCGGATGCTCCCAGCCTTCGTGACCGCCGAGGCGCAGACCGACCCGCGCGCCGGAACCCTCGTGCTCGTCCCGCAGTCGGACGGCGGCGTGCTCGCCGAGCTGCAGCGCGGATCGGGCACGACGCTCGATGACCAGTCCACGCTGTTCGCGACCCAGACCGAGTTGAGCGATGACGACGCCATGCTGGCCGAGCTGGCCGGCAACCTCAGCTCCCGCAGTGGCTTCGATGCCCAACCGAGCCTCGACGCGCTGGCGATCCGCTTCGTGCTGTTGGCCCCGGCCAGTGCTGCACCGGGCGCGGACGTCAGCCCGGATGCCGCAGACACCGCGCGGCGCGCGGCGAGCTCGCTCGACGGCAACGCTCTGCTCGTTCCGGTCGGCGAGACCGACTTCGGCACCCTGTGGCGCTACCAGACGAGCGAGGTCGCCGCGGCCGACGCCGCTGCGATCCCGGCTGATGCCGGCGGATGGCTCGGCAAGGCCGTGATCTGGACGCAACTGGCCGTCTTCGGCTTCGTCGTGCTGCTCTCGATCCCGACCGGTGTCGGCCGCGATGTGCCGGGCGGGCGGACGGCCGTTCCCGCGACCGCCCTGCCGCGGCCCGATGCGAAGCAGAAGCCGGCGAAGCAGAAGCCGGCGAAGCGGAGGCGGGCCAAGACCGACTCCGCCGAGCCTGCCGCGCCGGTCGAGACTGCCGCGCCGGACGAGACTGCCGCACCGGTCGAGACGGCCGCGCCGGACGACGTGACGCCGGCGGAGCCGAGCGCGCAACCGGATGGCGCAGCGAGCGAACCGAGCCAGACGAACGACGCAGAAGAAAGCGGGCAGAGCGATGAGCGCTAGCCGCCGATGGGCGCTGGCCGGCGCCCGTGCCATGACCGGAGTGCTCGGCATCGCCGCAGCGGTCGCCACCGTCGGCGCCGCGACTCTGCTCCCGTGGCCGAGCCACATCGTGCAGCCGAGCGCCGAGCTCGTCACGCCGACCGCCAGCGAGCAGCAGCGCGTCTGCCCCGGTCCGCTGCTCGCCCTCGCGGCCGACGCGAGCGCCGCGTCTTCCGCCTCCTCGATCGGCAGCGCAGACACGCTCTACGCGGCCGGACGGCCGGGGGCGCTCGCCTCCGACCTCACCGTGGACCCGCTCGCCGTGCCGGACAACGTCGCCGGCGATGTCTCGGGGACTCCGCTGCTGCTGAGCGTTCCCGCTGCCGACTCCGCGCCGCTCATCGCCGGTGCCCAGTCGCAGACGGCAGGGACGGAGACGCTCAGCGGTTTCGCCGCCGCCGGCTGCGCCGAGGCGTTGTCCGACGGCTGGCTGGTCGCCGGATCCACCGCGATCGGCCAGACCAGCCTGCTGCTGCTCAGCAACCCGAGCGACGTCGCGGCCTCGGTCGATCTGGCGCTCTACGGTGAGGGCGGCCTCGTCGATGCGCCGGGGTCGACCGGAATCCTCGTCCAGCCCCGCTCGCAGCGCGTGATCCCGCTGGCCGGGCTCGCACCGAACCTCAACTCGCCCGTTGTCCACGTGGCGACGCGGGGCGGCCAGGTCGTCGCGTCACTGCAGCAGAGCGTCATCAGCGGCCTTGTTCCCGGCGGCATCGAGATGGCGGGCACCACGGCCTCGCCGGCCCTCGAGCAGCTGATCCCCGGCTTCATCGTGCCGGCCGCGCTGATCGACGAGACCCAGAGCAACGACAGCCACTTCCACGATGACGAGGCCGCCGTGCGCGTGCTCAACACCGGGCAGGATGCCGCGGAGCTCACCGTCAGCGCCACGGCGGACGACGGCGGCAACGGCACATCGATCACCGTCACGCTGGAGCCCGGCGTCGCATCGGAGGTCCCGCTCACCGAACTCGCCGCAGGAAGCTACACGGTGCGGCTGAGCGCGGATCAGCCGATCGTTGCCGCCGCGCGCAGCACGGAGAAGTCGGCGACGAGCGAGGACTTCGCGTGGTTCGTCGCATCCCAGGCGCTCCTCGACGACAGCGCCATCGTCGTCGCGGACGGCCCGGCCCCGACGCTGCGACTGGCGAACCCGCACGGCAATGCCCAGCGCGTCACCCTGGATGACGGCTCAGGCACGCCGCTGACCGTGAACCTGCCCGCAGCGGGGGCGGTGAGCGTTCCCCTCACGGCCGGCGCCTCGTACACCCTCGGCGGCAGCGAGACGGGCGGCGTCGTGGCGAGCGTGAGCTACCAGGGCGCCGCGGCGCTCTCGTCCTTCGCGCTCAACCCGCCGGGACCGCTCGCCCGCGCGATCGCCGTCTACACGCACTAGCGCGACGCGAAGCGTTGCGAAAGGCGGCAGCCCTCAATCAGGCACCCTCAGGAACCGCAACCGATGTTTGGCGACTTCGATACGCGTGAGTCCGCGGTTGCGCCTGTCGCCGGCGCCTAGAAGTGGCGGAAGCGGTCCGGCGCCAGGTCCCACGGGTCCTTGCCGAGCAGGTCGCCGACGGCACGGAACACGCAGCTCTCCACCATCATGCGCCGGTGGATGTCGTCATTGTGGTGCAGCTTGCTCATGCGCTGGATCGGCACGCGGTAGAACACGATGCGCCCCTGCTGCGGGTCGACGCTCCAGCGGTCGATGTGATCGCCGTGCAGTGCCTGCTCCGGCGCCGCGGCGACCTCGAATCGCACAGCAGACAGCTCGGCCGGCCAGACCCCGCGCAGGTACTCAGCCGTGGAGAGGATCGTCTGCTCGAACATGTCGATGCGGCCGTTCAACATCGGCAGGTACGGGCCGGCCACCGAGGAACGCAGCCCACGGCCGTGACGGTCGCGGATGCCGCGCCGAGCGGAGCCGCCCACCGAGGCACGGCCAGACGAGGTACGGCGCGAACGAGGCATAGCACCAATCCTAGGCCGCGGGCAGGTCTGCAGCACGCGGTGTCGTGCACTGGCGATACGCTGGAGTCGACATGAACAGGCCCTGCTCCAAGATCGCGTGCCACGGTCAGGCCGTCGCGACTCTCACCTATGACTACGCCGACTCGATGGCGGTGCTCGGACCGCTGAGCGCCACGGCCGAGCCGCACGGCTACGACCTCTGCGCCAGGCACGCCGAACGGCTCTCCGCCCCTGTCGGCTGGCAGGTCGTTCGCCACATGAGCCTCGTCTCCGATGCCGGGCAGCGCCAGGGCGAGTAACGAAGGCGCCACAGGGCGACGCCGACAGTCGGAAGCTGCGACAATAGCGACATGACTCTCGCGCCCTCTTCTGCCCTGTCGTTCAAGGTCGCCGATCTCGGTCTCGCCGAGGCCGGTCGCCACCAGCTGCGGCTGGCCGAGAATGAGATGCCGGGCCTGATGGCGCTGCGCACCGAGTTCGGTGAGTCCAAGCCGCTGGCCGGCGCGCGCATCGCGGGCAGCCTGCACATGACCGTGCAGACCGCCGTGCTGATCGAGACCCTCACCGCCCTCGGCGCCCAGGTGCGGTGGGCCAGCTGCAACATCTTCTCCACCCAGGACGAGGCCGCCGCTGCCATCGCCGTCGGGCCGACCGGAACAGAGGCCGAGCCCGCCGGCGTCCCCGTCTTCGCCTGGAAGGGCGAGACGCTCGAGGAATACTGGTGGTGCACGGAGCGCATCTTCGACTGGAGCGCAGAGGCCGCGGCCGCCGGTGAGAGCTGGTCCGGCCCGAACATGATCCTCGACGACGGCGGCGACGCCACCCTGCTCGTGCACAAGGGCCGCGAGTTCGAGCTGGCCGGCGCCGTGCCGGCCACCACGGATGCCGACAGCAGCGAGTACCGGGTCGTGCTCGACACCCTGCGCCGCTCGCTCGATCTCTCCACCGACCGGTGGACGCGCATCGCAGCCGAGATCAGGGGTGTGACGGAGGAGACGACGACCGGCGTGCACCGCCTCTACGAGCTCGCGGCATCCGGTGGGCTGCTCTTCCCGGCCATCAACGTGAACGACTCGGTCACCAAGAGCAAGTTCGACAACAAGTACGGCATCCGCCACTCGCTGCCGGACGGCCTGAACCGTGCCACCGACGTGCTGATGGGCGGCAAGGTCGCGTTCGTCGTCGGCTACGGCGACGTCGGCAAGGGCGCGGCCGAGGCGCTGCGCGGCCAGGGCGCCCGCGTCATCGTCAGCGAGGTCGACCCGATCTGCGCGCTGCAGGCAGCCATGGACGGCTACCAGGTGGCCAAGCTCGAGGACGTCGTCGGCGATGTCGACATCTTCGTCACCTGCACGGGCAACTTCAACGTCATCACGGTCGAGAACATCCTCGCCATGAAGCACCTCGCCATCGTCTCCAACGTCGGCCACTTCGACAACGAGATCGACATGGTCTCGCTCGAGAAGCTGCCGGGAGCCGTGTCGGTGCAGATCAAGCCGCAGGTGCACGAGTGGCGCCTGCCGAACGGTCGCAGCGTGCTCGTGCTCAGCGAGGGGCGCCTGATGAACCTCGGCAACGCAACCGGGCACCCCTCCTTCGTGATGAGCAACTCCTTCACCAACCAGGTGCTCGCCCAGATCGAACTCTGGTGCTACCCGGAGAAGTACCCGGTCGGCGTGTACGTGCTGCCCAAGCACCTCGACGAGAAGGTTGCCCGCCTGCACCTGGACGCACTCGGCGTGCAGCTGACGACGCTCACCCCCGAGCAGGCCGCGTACATCGGCGTCGCCGTCGACGGCCCGTACAAGGTCGACCACTACCGCTACTGATCCACGGCAGGCGGCGGCCCGGGGCTCAGCGCTCCGGGAAGCCGTGCGGCAGCCCGGTCAGCACCGGGTCGAGCCTGGCCAGGCGCTGCCTGCTGAGTTCCAGCGCCGCGGCGTCCCGTTCCCTGCGCAGGGCGACGACCCCGGCCAGGAAGAGCTCCGGCTCGATCTGCGGCAGGGGTGATACGTAGACGGATGCCTCGCGCGCCAGCTCGCCGGCGAGGCGGGTGCGTGCGGCATCCGAGAGTCGGGGCGCCTGCTGCAGGAATTGCGCGATGCGCCGCTGCAGCCGGTCGGGCAGGGTGGCGACGTCGGCGAGCTCCGCCCACGCGAGCAGCGGCTGCGGCACGCCGTAGACCGGCTCCGTGTAGCGGGGGACGCGCTCCATCTGCGAGTGCGTTCCGGCGAGGATGTCGCCGAGGCGTTTGCCCTGCGCGTTCAGCAGCGCCACCATCGCGGCCAGGCCGCCGAGCGTCATGTAGATCTCGATCACGCCGAGCAGCGCGCGCACGAAGGCGTGGCGCATCGCGATGGCGCCGCCGTCGTCGCGCACGATGCGTGCTCCGATGGCCAGCTTGCCGAGGGATCGCCCGCCGGTGGCCGTCTCCACGATCGTCGGGGCGATCACGAGCGCCGTCACGAGCCCGATGATCGAGAGGGCGGTCGCCATCGACTGGTCCATGCCGTCGCCGGCCGCGGCCGCAACGATCCAGGCGAGCAGCGCGAAGCCGCCGAGGTAGACGACCGCGTCGATCATCGTGCCGGCCGCGCGGATCATCACGCTGGCCGGGTGCACGTCGAGGGCGACCGCCTCCCCGGTGAAAACGGTGTCGGCGTCTGGATGCTGTTCGCTCAGCGCGCTCGGCTCGACCATGGTTAGTATTCAATCAGATGGATCTCGACGCCTACTCCGCCGCCCACCGTGAACGGTGGGAGCGTCTGGACGCCCTGGCGGCGCAGCGCAGGCTGAGCGGCGCGGAGGCCGACGAGCTCGTCGATCTCTACCAGTCAGGGGCGACGCAGCTCTCGCAGCTGAAGACCACGGCCGGATCCACGCTCCAGGGCGATCGGCTCTCGGTGAGCCTGTCGCGGGCGCGGCTGCGATTCACCGGGACCGGCGACAACCTGCTCGCCCAGCTGCCCCGCTTCTTCCTCGTGCAGCTCCCGGCCGCCCTCTACCGGCTGCGCTGGCTGACTCTCGTCTACGCCATCGCCACGGTCGTCATTGCGACGCTCTACGCGCTCTGGGCGCTCGGTGACCCGCAGGTGCTCGCGAACTTCGGCTCGAAGGAGCAGCTGGCCCAGCTCGCCGACGAGGACTTCGTGGACTACTACTCCGCGAATCCGGCCGCGTCGTTCGCCGGGCAGGTGTGGGCGAACAACGCGTGGATCGCCGCGCAGTGCATTGCCTTCGGCATCCTGGGCGTGTACGTGCCGGCGGTCATCTTCAGCAACGCGCAGAACCTCGGTGTGACGGCCGCCGTGATGTTCGCGCACGGGGAGGGCGACACGATGCTGCTCTACATCGCCCCGCACGGCCTGCTCGAGCTCACCAGCGTCTTCGTCGCCGCGGCGGCGGGCACGCGCATCTTCTGGTCCTGGATCGCCCCCGGCGCACGCACACGCGGGCAGGCGCTGGCGGCCGAGGCGCGCGCCATGTTCACCGTCGTGATCGGCCTGGCCATCGCCCTGTTCGTCTCCGGCATCATCGAGGGTTTCGTCACGCCGGCCCCCTGGCCGTGGCCGGTGAAGATCGGCATCGGGGCGCTCGCGCTGGCCGCGTTCCTCGGCTACATGCTCGTGCTCGGCGGGCGGGCCGCCCGCGCGGGTGAGACCGGCGACCTCGACGAGTTCGCGGCCGGGGCGCGCACGATCGCAGCCGCCTGAGCCGCGGCGTCGTCGCGGATGACCGTGACAACGCCGCCGCCGGACGCCGAAACGGCGGGCACCCGACTCGGGTACCCGCCGTTCGAGCGGTAGGTGGCAGACGCTGAACGTCAGACGGTGACCTTCACCGGCTGAGCGTCGCCGCTGAGCGCGACGGTGCGGTCGAAGAGCAGCGAGAACGTCGCGCCGGCGATGATCGCGCCGATGACGGGGGCGACGAGCGTGAGCCAGACCTGGCTGAGCGCCTCTGGGCCGCCGTAGATCGCGGTGGCCAGCGAACGAGCCGGGTTGAAGGACGCATTGGAGACCGGGATCGCGATCAGGGCGAGCAGGGTGAGCGTGAGGCCGATCGCCAACGGTGCGAAGCCGGCGGCTGCACGCGAGCTCGTCACGCCGAGGATCACGTAGACGAAGATCGCCGTGGTGATGACCTCGATGAGGAGCACGGAGACGAAGCTGTAGCCGCCGGGGGAGAGCACTCCCCAGCCCGTGGACGCACTCTGGAACCAGAGCACCTCGAAGTTCTTGCTGCTGCTGAGGATCGCGAGCAGCAGTGTCGTGGCGATGATGCCGCCGACGAACTGCGCGACGACGTAGCCGACGACGTCCTTCCACGCGAAGCGACCGGCGACGGCGAGGCCGATCGTGACGGCGGGGTTGAAATGGCCGCCGGAGACGGGGCCGAAGGCGTAGGCGCCGACGACGACGGTGAGCCCGAGGGCGAGTGCAACGCCCTGGAAGCCGACGTTGAGGCCGCCCTCGCCCGCGTTGAAACCGGCGGCGAAGAGCGCGGTGCCGATGACGCCGAAGACGAGTACGAAGGTTCCGACGGCCTCAGCCGCGAGTCGTGCGCCGGTGCTCGGCGCGGACGGTGTTCCAGTCACGATGATGAATCCCCTTGTTCCGTGTGTGCTGACACGGGCGCAGCGTTGCGTCCGTCTGACGTTCAGGAGATTATCGTTCTTCACACAGGAATGGGGTGCAATGCATCCAGAAAGTCGCGAAATTGCGCCCTGTGACGTGTGACGGTTCAGAGCCGCCCGGCGGCCTTGAGGGCGATGTAGCGGTCGGCAAGTGCCGGCGGCAGATCCGCCGGCGCCGCGGTGACGACCTCTGCCCCCGACTGCCGAATGGCGGCCGAGACCCTGGCAACGTCGAGCAGCGCGCGTTCGGCCGCTGCCGCCCGGTAGATCTCGCTCCGGCTCCCGCGTTCGGCCGTCGCGGCGAGCACAGCGGGGTCGGTGACCGACGCCACGATGACCGTGTGCCGCTTGCTCAGCTGGGGCAGCACCGACAGCAGCCCGGATGCCGCCCCCGGGGCCTCGATCGCGGTGAGCAGCACGACCAGCGCGTGCCTGCTGGTGACCCCGCGCACGAGTGACGGAACGGCATTCCAATCCATCTCGATGAGCTCCGGCTCGATCAGCGCCATCGAATCGACCATCCGGCTGAGCAGCTCCGCGCCGCTCGCGCCCTGTACCCGGCCGCGCACGAGTCGGTCGTATGCAAGGAAGTCGACGCGGTCACCGGCGTGCGATGCGAGGGCGGCGAGGAGGAGTGCGCCCTCGAATGCGGTGTCGAGGCGGGGCTCGTCGGCCACCCGCGCGGCGGAGGTGCGCCCGCTGTCGAGCACGATCACGACGCGGCGGTCGCGTTCTGGCCGCCAGGTGCGCACCATGAGATTCGGCGCCATCGTCGTCGCACCGGCCTGCGCGCCGGCACCCAGCATCGGTCCGCTGCGGCGTGCGGTCGCGCGCCAGTCGATCGAACGCACGTCGTCGCCGCGCACATACTCGCGCAGGCTGTCGAACTCTGTGCCCTGGCCGCGCACCATCACCGCTGTGCGACCATCGAGCTCGCGCAGCCGTGCCAGGCGCGACGGCAGGTGCTTGCGGGCGTTGAACGGCGGAAGGACGCGCACGCGGCCCGGAGCACGAAGGGTGGCTTGCCTGGCGGCGAGGCCGAGCGGGCCGACGGAGCGCACGGTGATCTGCTCCACCCGGCGTTCGCCACGGCGGAATGGCGTGAGCACGGTGCTGAGTGCGCGGCGTTCCCCTGGCGGGAGCGCCACACCGACCCGGTTGCGTTCCGGTCCGGCCGATGGTTGCCAGGCGTCGCGCACGATTCCGCGGAGCGCGCGCGTTCCGGTGTTGGTCAGGAACAGGCGCGCGTCGACGCTCTCGCCGAGGCGCACCCGCGCGGGAATCACGCGCTCGGCGGCCAACAGCCGCGGCGAGGCGGCGAGCAGCAGATCCAGGCTGAGCAGAGCGAGAGCGAACAGCAGCCACACCCCGAGCACCGCCGCCGCGGCGCCGAGCGATTCCCCGCCGAGCAGCACGATGGGCACCGCGCCGATGGCGAGGAGCAGCACGAATCTCGGCGTGATGGCCATCGCTAGATCGGAACCTGGACCTGCTGCACGATCGAGCGGAGGATCGCATCGACGGAGACGCCCTCGAGCTCGGCCTCCGGGCGCAGTTGCACCCTGTGCCGCCAGACGGGCAGCAGCATCGCCTGCACGTGGTCGGGCGTGATCGAGTCGTAGCCGCTCAGCCAGGCCCACGCCTTGGCCGAGGCGAGCAGCGCTGTCGTTCCGCGCGGGCTCACGCCGAGCTTGACCGACGGGCTCGTGCGGGTGGCGCGGGCCAGATCGACGACGTAGGCGAGGACATCGGCGCTGACGCCGACGGATGCCGCAGAGGCCTGCGCCGCGGCCAGCTTCTCGGCGTCCAGCACGGCGGTGACCCCTGCGCCCGCGAGGTCGCGCGGATCGAAGCCGGCCGCATGCCGGCGCAACACCTCGATCTCGCTGTCGCGTTCCGGCAGGTCGAGCACGAGCTTGAGCAGGAAGCGGTCGAGCTGTGCCTCAGGCAGCGAGTACGTGCCCTCATACTCGACGGGGTTCTGCGTCGCGGCGACGATGAACGGATCCGGCAGCGGCCGGGAGACGCCGTCGACGGAGACCTGCCGCTCCTCCATCGCCTCGAGCAGCGCCGACTGCGTCTTCGGCGGGGTCCGGTTGATCTCGTCGGCGAGCAGGATGTTCGTGAAGACGGGGCCGGCGCGGAACTCGAAGTCGCCGGCCTTGACGTCGTAGACGATCGACCCTGTCACATCGCCAGGCATCAGGTCGGGGGTGAACTGCACGCGGTGGGTCTGCAGGTTCAGAGCGGCGCTCAGGCTGCGCACGAGCAGCGTCTTCGCGACGCCCGGCACGCCTTCCAGCAGAACGTGCCCGCGGGCCAGGAGCGCGATGATGAGGCCGGTGACGGCGGCATCCTGACCGACGACGGCCTTGCCCACCTCCGCGCGCACCCGCGCCAGCGCCTGGCGCAGTTCGGTCGCCGAGGCCGCGTCGGTGGACTCGTGCATGCCTCGCAGCGGCGCGGCAACGTTGTCAAGACCGGTGTCTGTCATGGTTCCATTCTCTCGGTGCGGGAGTGGTGGGTGCTGGACGGTGGTGTGCCGGGGGCGTCGCCCGGCCTGGTGGCGGCCTGCACGGCGCGCTCGAGGTCGAGGAGCCGGTCGGAGAGGGTGAGCAGCTCGGCGTCGCTCTGCGGCTCATCGCCGAGCAACGTCGCCAGTACGCGGCCCGGGTCCGAGCCGGTGGCGGATGCCGCGGAGCCGACGACCTCGTCGAGCGACGCTGTGCGTGCCAGGCCGAGCGCCGTGGCGATGCGGCCGACCGTGGCGATGCGCAGCGCGTCGACGGCGCGCAGCCGTTCCGAGTTCCGCGCGTAGAGTCGCGCCCGCCCGTCCATGGTCTCGCTGGCGCGCACGGTGACAGGCAGATTCTCGATCACGAGGGGGCCGAAGCGGCGGCCGTACGCGATCGCCGCAGCGATGCCGCAGAGCACGAGCAGCACCATCACGGGCGTCACCCAGCCGGGCGTGAGCTCGGCGAGGCTCGGGGTCCCGGCCGCGACGTCGGCGAGTGTCGGCAGGTACCAGACCAGCGTCGGCTGCTCGCCGAGCAGGCCGAGGGCGAGAGCCGCGTTGCCGGCCGAGGTGATGGACGCGTTGGCGAAGATCGCCCCGTCGCTGACGAGGGTGAGCGCACCCGCCCCTGCCCCGCGCTGCACGAGCACGGAGGAGCCGCTGGCTGCATCGCCGAAGCAGGCCGTGTAGCCGGCGGCATCCTGCGGAACGCTGAGCGTCTTCAGCGCAGCACCGTCGGCCCCGGAAACGCTGCCGGCGCGCTCGGCGGCCCCGAGCGTGCAACCGGCGCCCGCGGCGATGGCGCCTTCGGCGCCGACACCGCCGAAGCCGATCTCCGGCGCGAGCTCCTGCAGGTAGGTGAAGCTCGGGTCGACGACCACCGTGTGCTGGGCGGCGCCCAGGCGCGTGATCTGCGCGGCGTTGAGAATATCGCCGGGGTCTGAGACAAGGAGGGTCACGCCGGCGTCGGCCGCCTGTGCGGCCGCGCTCGCCTCGAGGGCGGCGTCGAGGCTGTCGGCGATGACCACGTCGACGCCCTGGGCGCTGAGCACCTCGGCCAGCGCCATGCCGCCGGGCGGCGCGGGATTCTCGGCGCCGAGGGGTGGGCCGCCGACGGCAGCCGCGTTGCTCACCACCATCGCGATCAGCGCGACGATGAGCGCGCCGACGCCGGCGATCACCCAGAACGCGGCCCGCTTGCCCGCCGAACGCAGGGTCGGCGTGATCGCCGGTGCCGGCTGGACGGACTGGGTTGCTTGGACGGACTGGGCCGGCTGGGCGGCCTGGACGCTCACGAGAGTGCCCCATCGCTCGATCCGGCGTGCAGCTCGGCCGGCTCCGGAAGCGCCGGCCTGGCCTGGCGCACCCGATCATCGAGCGCGCGCACGGCCCGGTAGTCGGCCTCGCTGCCCCGATGGTCGAGGTAGCGGACCTCGTCGAAGGCACGGGCGGCGTCACGGAGGGCTGCGCTCTCTGCCGGCAACGCCCTGCCAGCGGCGCGGGCAAAGTCGGTCGCCGTCGTTCCCGGGTTCACGGCGACGACGGTGCGCTCTGACAGCCCGGCCGCGAGTGCACGGAACTGTTCGGCGATCGCGAGAGGCCAGTCGCCGGATGCCGCTGCGGCGCTCGCGGCGGAACGCATCTGCTCTGCGCTGCGCCCGTCGTGCTCGCCGAACAGCATCGCGGTGGGCTTCCTCCGCCGGTTCA
>JBEVGZ010000108.1:0-5842 GCA_040511515.1 Microterricola sp. | reverse complement strand
CGGGCTCCTGCGGCTCAGGCGAGAGTGGCCGAGTCGGCCAGGTACCGGGTGATCGCGTCGCGGTTGCGGCTCAGGCAGGAGATGCGTCGCTCCAGCTGCTCGCGCTGTTCGGTGAGCGACTCGACGATCTCCGGGTCGAGTTCGGTGATGCGGATCGACGGGCTGCCCGTGTTCAGGCAGGGGAGCAGCTGCTTGATGATCCGGGTGGGGATGCCGGCCTCGATGAGTCCGCGGATCTGTTCGACCCTGTCAACGGCGGCCTCCGGGTAGTCGCGGTAGCCGTTGTGCGCCCGCTGCGGGCTCAGTAGCTCCTGCTCCTCGTAGTAGCGCAGAAGCCGCGTGGGAGTCGCGGTTCTGGAGGAGAGTTCCCCGATGCGCATGCGTGCCCTTTCGACGGGATTTGACCTTAACACTAATGGCAAGGTTTGACACTGGGGTCATGTCATCCACACTCGCCGTTCCGGCCACGGGCTCGACCCCACTTCCTTCCGCGCGGCTCCCCCTCGGTGGCCTGCTCGCACTCGCCGCCGTCGTCTTCACCGGCGTCGTCACTGAGATCCTCCCAGCCGGCCTGCTGCCCCAGATGAGCGCCGACCTCGGCATCTCCGACTCCCAGGTCGGCGCTCTCGTCGCGGTGTACGCCATCGCGACCGCGATCACCGCCATCCCGCTCACGGCGCTCACCCGAGCGCTCCCGCGCCGCACGCTGCTCGTGTCGCTGGTTCTCGGTTTCGCGCTCGTCAACGCCGTGACGGCCATCGCGCCGAGCTACGCCGTCATCCTCGTGGCCCGTGTCATCGGCGGGATGCTCGCCGGGCTGCTCTGGGCCATGGCTGCCGGCTACGCCATGCGCATGGTCGCGCCAGAGCGCGCGGGGCGTGCACTCTCGATCGCCATGGTCGGCACGCCGCTCGCCTTCGCCTTCGGCCTGCCGATCGCCACCGCGCTGGGCTCGGCCATGGGCTGGCGCGAGGCGTTCGGGGCGATGGCCGTGCTGAGCCTCGGCCTGGCGCTCTGGGCGGCACTCGCGCTGCCGTCGTTCCCGGGCGAGCGCGCCGGCGAGCGGCCATCGCTCCTCGCCGTGTTGCGGATGCCGGGGCTCGCGATCGTCCTCGCGTCCACGGGGGCGTTCGTGCTCGCGCACAATGTCGCGTACACCTACATCGCCCCGCTCACACGGGAATCCGGGCTGTCGGAGCACCTCGACATCGCACTCCTGGTCTTCGGAGTGCTCGCGGTCGGCGGCGTTCTCACGGCCGGTGCCCTCGTCGACCGGCACCTGCGCGGCATGGTCGTGATCGCCGTGATCCTGCTCGGCGTCGCGATGCTGGCCATCGGCCTCTGGGGCGGCGACCCCGTCGTCGTCTTCCTCGCCATCGGGCTGTGGGGCTTCGCCTACGGCGGTGCGCCGACCCTGTTCCAGTCCGCGCCGGCGCGTATCGCAGGCTCGTCGGCGGATGTCGCCCAGTCCATGGTCGTCGCCACGTGGAACGGTTCAATCGCGATCGGCGCATTCCTCGGCGGAGTGGCCATCGATGCCGCCGGTGTGTGGCTGCTGCCGTGGCTGACCGTCGTGCTGCTGGCGCTCGCCGGCACTCTCGCCCTGAGCTCGCGCGCCGCCTTCGCCCGCGTGCGCTGAGGCCGGGCCGCGCCGGCCGGCGCCGCCTAGCCCGTGGCGCGGCAGAAACTGCGCATTCGCGGCAGTCAGTTCGGGCGCGATCGGGTAGTTTCTGCCGCGGAGGCCGCGGAGGCCGCGGATGCCGCGTCGCGCGGAGGCGGCCTAGTAGAACATCGGCCGATCGTCGTCGTCGCCGGCGAGCTCGACGTCGACGACGACGGGCACGTGGTCGCTCGGGGCGTCGCCCTTGCGTTCCTCGCGGTGGATGGCGGCATCCGTCACCGCGTCGGCGAAGGCGGGCGAGCCGAGGATGAAGTCGATGCGCATGCCCTCGTTGCGCGGGAAGCGCAGCGCCTTGTAGTCCCAGAAGGTGTAGCCCTCAGGCACGAGCGGGCGCACAACGTCGCTGACGCCGGCGGCCTCGAGCGTCGCGAACGCGGCGCGCTCCGCCGGAGAGATGTGCGTCGAGGCGCCGGGCACGAAGCTCGGGTCGCCCATGTCGGCGTCGAACGGCGCCACGGTGAAGTCGCCCATCAGGGCGAGGGCGAGCTCGGGGTTCGCGGCCAGTTCGGCGCGGGTGTGCTCGGTCAGGGCTGCGTACCAGTCGAGCTTGTACGTGTAGTGCGGGTCACCGAGCGCACGGCCATTCGGCACGTAGAGGCTCCACAGTCGCTGCTCGTTCACGGTCACGCCGAGCGCCCGCGCCTCCTGCGGCTGGTCCGGCCCCTCGAGCCCCTTCTGAAAACCGGGCATGCCGGCGAAGCTCGTGCTGACGTCGGTCATCGGATGCCGGCTGGCGAACGCCACACCGTTCCACTGGTTCAGGCCGTGCACGGCCAGCTCATAGCCGGCCTCCTCGAAGGCCTCGGCCGGGAACTGCTCCGGCTTGCACTTGATCTCCTGCATGGCGAGCACATCGATGTCCTCGCGCACGAGCCAGTCGACGACGCGGCCGACGCGTGTGCGGATCGAGTTGACGTTCCAGGTGGCAATGCGCATGGCACCAGCCTATTTGGCCGAACGGTGCACGGGCACATCGGCACAGCGGCCAGCTCAGCTGGCAAGATGGGGCTGTGACGGGATTGCAGATCGGCTACGCCGCCATGCTGGAGCGCTTCGCCCCGGCGGAAGCCGTCGCGCTCGCCGCGCATGCGGAGGCACACGGATTCTCCGGCGTCATGGCCAGCGACCACTTCCAGCCCTGGGTTCCGGCCCAGGGAGAGTCCTCCTTCGTCTGGAGCGTGCTCGGCGCGATGGGGGAACGCACCCGCGGCGCGCTCGGCACGGGGGTGACGACGCCGGGGTACCGGATGCATCCTGCGACGGTCGCCCAGGCATCCGCGACGCTCGCCGCGCTGAACCCCGGCAGGCACTGGCTCGGCATCGGCTCCGGCGACGCGCTCAACGAGCACGTCGTCGGCGGCTACTGGCCAGAGGCCCCCGACCGCATCAACCGCATGTTCGAGGCGGTCGACGTGATCAAGAAGCTCTTCACCGCGTCTGCGGCCGGGCGCGACGTCAAGCACGCCGGCCAGTACTTCCGGCTCGAGTCGACACGGCTGTGGACGATGCCGGAGGTGGCGCCGCCGATCTACGTGGCGACGGCGGGGCCCATCACAGCCAAACGGGCGGGCAAGACCGTCGACGGCCTCATCACGACCGGGGCCCCGCGGGAGAAGCTCGAGCATCTGCTGTCCCGTTTCGCGGGCGGCGCACGGGAATCCGGGCGCAAGGTCGACACGCTGCCTAAGGTGCTGCAGCTGCACCTCTCGTGGGCGCCCACCGACGAGGAGGCCACCGCGAACGCGCTGCGTGAATGGCCGAACGGCGCCATGCGCTTCGCCGGGAGCGACATCCGTTCGCCGTTCGAGTTCGACCAGATCGCGCGCATGGTGCGACCGGAGGATTTCGAGGGACGCATGCTGATCTCGAGCGATCCCGACGCGCACCGCGCGCACATCCAGAGTTTTCTCGACCTGGGCTTCGACACCGTGCACCTTCACAACGTCGGCCGCAACCAGCGAGAGTGGATCGAAGTCTTCGGCCGCGACGTTCTGCCGAAGCTGCGGAGGTGAAGCAATGACACTGAACCGTTTCATTCCAGCCCGGCTGGCGACGTGGGCGCTCCCCGGCATGCCCGAGGTGCGCCCCGGCGCCGACCTCGTCGCCATGATCGCGGATGTCGCGCGCGCGGCAGCCGAGCCCGGCGAACCCGCATCGGGCCTGCAGGACGGCGACATCCTCGTCGTCACCTCCAAGATCGTGTCCAAGGCCGAGGGCCGGATCGTCGCCGCCACCGACCGTGAGGACGCGATCACGGCCGAGACGGTGCGCGTCGTCGCCACCCGCGCGCACCCGGGCGGCGTCACCCGGATCGTCGAGAACCGGCTCGGAATCGTGGCCGCGGCCGCCGGCGTGGACGCGAGCAACACCGAGGACGGCACCGTGCTGCTGCTGCCGCTCGACCCCGATGCCTCGGCCCGCGAGCTTGCGACCGGACTCCGCGCGCTGACCGGCGCACGCGTCGGCGTGATCCTCAGCGACACCCTGGGCCGGCCGTGGCGCGAGGGCCAGACCGACGTCGCCATCGGGGCGGCAGGCGTGCACGTTTTCGACGATCTCCGCGGCTCGACGGACGCCGCTGGCAAGCCGCTGCAGGTGACGATGCCGTGTGTGGCCGACGAACTCGCGGCCGCCACCGACCTCGTCAAAGGCAAGGCAAGTGGCTGCCCAGTCGCCGTCGTGCGCGGTCTCGGCCGCTTCGTCGGCGAGCTGGATCTGCCCGGAGCCGCCTCGATCGTGCGGCCATCCGATCGGGACATGTTCCGACTCGGCAGCGAGGAGGCGCGCGCAGAGGGCGTCGCGGCGGGGTATGAGGCCGGCCTCGTCGAGGGCCGCGGGCTCGGCTACAGCGACGGCTACGCCGACGGTTTCGCAGAGGCCGACGCCGAAGACGCCTGAGCGCGACGCGCCAGCGTCGCGAAAGGCGGCAGCCTTCAATCAGGCAATCTCAGGCACCGCAACCGGTGCTGGTACAGCTTCCACACGGGCCCCGGTGCCCCGAGGCCTAGCGAGTCGACACGCGCAACACGCACCCCCCGAATGGGGGGATATTCTCGGCGGGACGCGCAGGCGCGGCGCCTGCGCGGGCGACACGCCGCCACGCTCCGAGCGAATACCCCCCGTTTGGTGGGTCAAGCGCCCACTGTTGCCCGGGGTCTGCACCGTGAGAGCATCGGAACCATGACTCTCACGCTCGGATACAAGGCCTCGGCCGAACAGTTCTCGCCCCGCGAACTCGTGGAGATCGCGGTCTCGGCCGAGAAGCACGGCTTCGAATCGGTTGCGGCGAGTGATCATTTCCAGCCCTGGCGGCACGAGGGCGGCCACGCGCCGTTCTCGCTGGCCTGGATGGCTGCCGTCGGTGAGCGAACGTCGACCATCCGCATCGGCACCAGCGTGATGACGCCGACGTTCCGCTACAACCCCGCGGTCATCGCCCAGGCCTTCGCCACGCTCGGCTGCCTCTACCCGGGGCGCGTCATGCTCGGCGTCGGCAGCGGCGAGGCGCTCAACGAGATCGCCACCGGCTTCCGCGGTGCCGGCGAGCAGGACTGGCCCGAGTTCCGGGAGCGTTTCGCCCGCCTGCGCGAGTCGATCAGGCTCATGCGTGAACTCTGGGCGGGCGACCGTGTCAACTTCGAGGGCGAGTACTACTCCACCCACGACGCCTCCATCTACGACCGTCCGGACGGCGGCGTGCCCGTGTACATCGCCGCCGGCGGTCCCGTTGTGGCAAAGTACGTCGGTCGTGCCGGTGACGGGTTCATCTGCACCTCCGGCAAGGGAATGGACCTCTACACGGAGAAGCTGCTGCCGGCTCTCCGCGAGGGCGCCGAGGCGGCCGGGAAGGACTACGACGCCATCGACAAGATGATCGAGATCAAGCTCAGCTACGAGGAAGACGAGCAGACCGCACTCGACAACTGCCGCTTCTGGTCGCCGCTCTCGCTGAGCCCGGAACAGAAGCACGACATCACCGACCCGATCGAGATGGAGCGAGCCGCTGACGCGCTCCCGATAGAGCGGTTGCGAAGCGCTGGATCGTCGGCACCGACCCTGACCAGGTCGTCACGGAGATCGCGAGATACGTCGACGCTGGCCTCATTCACCTCGTGTTCCACGCACCCGACCGCCCGGAAACGCCTTCAGGGGATCCCTCTG
>JBEVGZ010000107.1:0-3462 GCA_040511515.1 Microterricola sp. | reverse complement strand
GAGACGCATGGCGGCCGCGACGGGATGCCGGAGCCACGGGGTCAGGAACGATGAGCGGGTGGTTTGCGAAGAAAAGAGCACTACTCAACGGTAGGAATCGCCAGCACGCAGCACATCGACCCGGGGGCCCGCGTGGGTGGTACCGGGGTCGGAACTGCGTGCGGACCCGCGTACACCGTGCGATGTACGCGGGGCCGGGCAACGCCCGGCCGTCGGCCGCTCGTGCTCAGTGCTCGCAGTGGCAGTCGTCTCCGCCTGTGCTGGCGCAGCTGCCGGTGCCGGCGGCTGCTGCGCCGTCAGGCAGGTCCAGCGCCGGGTTGCGGTCGAGGAAGCCGTGGGGTTTGAGCAGGAAGCCGGAGTAGTCGACGGGCATGATCGGCCAGTCCTCCGGGCGCGGAACGTGGGTGGGACCGAAGACGTGCCAGAGCACGATGTCGGTGCCGTCGAGATCGCGATCGGCCGCCGTCCAGCGCGGCAGTCCGTCGCCACCCTGGTGGGCGTTGGGGAAGTCGCCGGCCGGGAAGCGCTCGGCGGCGTCGAAGGCCGTGCCCCAGAGGTGCTTGGTGGCGAAGTTCGCGCGGGCGTGCACCGTCGACTCCGGCTGGGCCATCAGCGTCGGCCCACCCTGCGGGTACAGGCGGTACGCGGTCGGCTTGCCGACGTGGTTCGTGCGGTGTGCGCTCTGCACCTCCCAGGTGCGCCCGGCGGCAGGCGCGGCGAGGCGCTGCGCCTGCAGTTCGCTCGTGAGCGCGGTGCTCTCCCAGGTGAAGGCGTTGCCGTGGGGGTTGTTCTCGCCGGTCGGAATGCCGACGACATCCACCTCGTGCAGCACATTGTCTTCGCCGTCGATGGCAACGTCGAGCCGCGCGCAGAACAGGTGCTGGTGCACGGGGGCGAAGATTCCGGGTGCGATCTCCGGCGCGTGCGGGTTCGCCTCGCCCGGATGGCCGGCGCCGGCGAAGACGATGCCGGTGGCCTTGGCCTCGACCTGGATGGTGCCGTCGAGGTAGAAGTACCAGAAGAAGCCGTAGTCGTAGTTCCCGATGGTGGAGAAGTAACTGACCACGAGCCGGCGGCTGCGGCGCACCTCGCTGTTGCCGTGCAGATCGGTGTGCTTCCAGAGGATCCCGTAGTCCTCCTCGTGCATGCAGACGACCTGGGGGATCTTGACCGGGTGGCCGTGGTCGTCGGCCACGACACCGTCGAAGTAGTGGATGACGCCGAGGCAGTCGCAGCCGAGGGCGAGCGAGTTGGCGTTCTTGCCGAGCAGGTACTCGCCGGCGTCGAAGTAGCTGATCCAGAAACGGGTCGCGGTGGTGTCGCCGTAGGGCACGACCATCTCCGGCACGCTCGCCCTGTGCAGCACCTGGCGGTCTTCGTCGCCGTCGCGGAAGCTCACCGAGTTCAGAACGAGCCCCTCGCGGGCGTTGAAGCCGACCCGGAACGTCCAGTTCTCCCACTCCACCTGGGAGCCGTCCACGTGGAAGCTCGGGCCGTCGGGCTGGGTGATCTCGATCGGCTTGAGCGAGGTGCGGGCCGGGCCGACGGCATCCGCCCCGTAATTGCCCGAGGCGGTCGGAACGGGCACGTCGCCATCGTCTTCGACCCGGATGACGCTGTTCAGGGTGAGGTCGATGTGCACGATCAGGCCCTCGACCGGGTGCGCCCACGGGCTGTCGAGCTCGTCCTCGCGGAGGAAGGTGAGCGAGCGGATGACGCGGCGCCCCACCTCGTCGTCGCGGCCGAAGAAACCGGGTGCGAGCGGCGCGCAGAACGCCAGCTCGATGCGATCGGCCAGGCCGCGGCGGGTCATCGCCGCCCGCCACTCCGGCGAGGCCTTGGCGATCTCTGCCGCACGATCGTATTCCTCGAACAGGTACTGCGGCTGGCCGTACGGCGGTTGGTCATTCGCGAGGGCCACGTGCTCGACGACCGCGTCGGCCGTGATCGAGACGACCGCCTCCGCTGCCGCGCCGGTCGCGGTGTCGAGCAGCACGTAGTGCACGCGCCGCTCGATCGGGTCGCCGGCGGTGAAGGCCGCGACCACGTCCTTGGCCGGTTCGACCGGAAGCACCTGGGCGCAGCGCACGCTTTCACCGAGCAGGCCGGCAGCGACGAGTATGGCGCGACCGCGTGTGAGTTCCGCCGCGGTCAGCGGGTCGAGCGGATGCCGAACCTCGACGGGCTCGCTCGAGGCGGCGCCGTGCGTGTGGGCGTTCTCCGGCGAGAGCAGGTTTTCGGGACTGTGCGACATTGCGGTTCCTTCGAGGTGCGGCGCCAGGATGGGCGGCGCCGCGATAGCTACCTCACCCCAGTATCGGCTGCGCGGGGGCGCGGCCTCTTGTCTGCGAGTGTGCGCCCCTTGACTGTGCGCGCGTGACCACCGGCGTCGCGCACGCACAGTCAAGTGCTGTGCGCGCACATCACAGCGCGGAAGGCTCGCGGAAGAGCACACTCGGTGCATACCCGCAGTGAGCGAGACCGTTCGCAGCCCCCGCTCGAATCACGCCCCGCTCGAATCAAAGGAGATTCCGTGAGCAGCTCACCCTCGCCGACCGTCGCCGCCACCCGTGCCGGCGCCGCGGCATCCGAACGTCGCAAGCTCGGCGTTCCCGCCGTCGCGTTCCTCATCATCGCCGCGTCCGCGCCGCTCACGGTCATCGCGGGCGGCGTGACATCGACGTTCTCCGTGACCCACGTCGCCGGCGTCCCCGTCTCCTTCCTGCTGCTCGCCGCTGCACTCGCGATCTTCGCCATCGGCTACGCGGCCATGAGCCGATTCATCACCAACGCCGGCGCGTTCTACGCCTATGTGTCGCAGGGCATCGGCCGGCCGGCCGGCGTCGGTGCCTCTCTCGTCGCGCTCGTCGCGTACAACATGATGCAGATCGGCATCTGGGGCATGTTCGGCTTCCAGGTGTCGATGCTCATCGCCGACAAGACGGGCCTCGACGTGCCGTGGTGGGTCGGCGTGCTCGTCGGCATCGCGATCGTCGGCATCATGGGCGTGAACAGGGTCGACCTCTCCGCCAAGGTGCTCGGCGTGCTCGTCGCACTCGAGTTCCTCGTCGTCATCGTCTTCGACGTCGTCGCGTTCGCGAACCCGGCCTCCGGCTTCTCGACCGAGCCGCTCGACCCGGCCGCGCTGTTCGTGCCCGGTGTCGGTGCCGTGTTCGCGTTCGGCATCGCTGCATTCATGGGCTTCGAGCAGGCGGCCATCTACGGCGAGGAGTCGAAGGACCCACGCCGGACCATCCCGCGCGCGACCTTCCTTGCCGTCGCCGTGATCGGTGTGTTCTACGCGCTCTCCTCGTGGGCGCTCGCGCTCGGCATCGGTGTCGACAAGATCGTCGACCCCGGCGGCATCACGGCCGAGGAGGCCGGGCCGCCGCTGTTCTTCGGTTTCGTCGCCGAGAACATGGGCACCATCTGGGTCGACATCATGTCGGTGCTCTTCATCAC
>JBEVGZ010000106.1:0-13528 GCA_040511515.1 Microterricola sp. | reverse complement strand
GGCCGCTTCGTAGCCTACTCCAGCGATGCCTCCAATCTGGTCCCCGGCGATACCAACGGCGCCGCCGACGTCTTTGTGGTCGACCGGCAGACCAACATCACCACGCGTGTCTCGGTGGCCAGCGACGGCACTGAAGCGAGCGGCTCCAGCTCTAGTGCCTCAATCTCGGCGGACGGCCGCTTCGTAACCTACTGGAGCGATGCCTCCAACCTGGTCCCCGGCGATACCAATGGCGTCTCGGATGTCTTCGTGGTCCAGATCGATGTCGGCCCGCCCGTGGACGGGGTAGTCACCCTACCTCGAGGTCGCGGAGCCGGATGCAGCACCGGATGCCACGCCGCGGCGCGTGAACCTCCCGCTCAACCTGGCCCCAGACGAGCTCACCCCGGCCAAGGCCCGTGAGCTCGTCGACGCCCCGGTCGTCACCGACCGCGTGATCGGCATCAACCCGGAGAACGGTAAGGAGATCGTCGCGAAGGACGGCCGCTTCGGCCCCTACGTCACCGAGCTCGACCCGACGCCAGAGGTTGTGGCCGACGCCGCGACGGGTGAGGTGATCGAGACGGCGGATGCCGCGGCACCCGCCACCGGAACCAAGCCGGCGGCCAAGAAGAAGCCGGCCGCCAAGAAGGCCGCGGCCGTCAAGCCGCGCACGGCCTCGCTGTTCAAGTCGATGGACCTCGCGACGATCGACCTCGAAACCGCGCTGCGCCTGCTCTCCCTGCCGCGCGTCGTCGGCGCCGACCCGGAGACGGGCACCGAGATCCTGGCGCAGAACGGCAAGTTCGGCCCGTACCTCAAGAAGGGTGTCGACACCCGTTCGCTCACCAGCGAGGACCAGATCTTCGACATCGATCTGGCCGGGGCGATCGAGCTCTACGCCCAGCCCAAGTACGGCGGACGTGCCGCGTCGAGCGCGCTGCGCGAGTTCGAGGCCGACCCGGTCAGCGGCAAGCCGATCAAGGTGAAGGACGGCCGCTTCGGCGCCTACGTCACCGACGGCACCACGAACGCGACGATCCCGAAGAGCGAGACGGTCGACGACCTCACCTTCGAGCGCGCGGTCGAGCTGCTGCAGATCAAGCGCGACAAGGGCCCGGCGCCCAAGAAGACGGCGGCCAAGAAGGCGCCGGCCAAGAAGCCAGCAGCCAAGAAGCCAGCCGCCAAGAAGCCTGCCGCAGCCAAGAAGACGGGCGTCGCCACCTCGACGGCACGTTCCGAGGCGGCCAAGAAGGCCGCGGCGACGCGGGCAGCCAACAAGGCCGCAGCCGCTGCGGCCGGAGCGGGCGAGTGACCGGGGCGTCCACCGAGGCGGAATCGGCGGCATCCGGCATCTTCATCACGCTCGAGGGCGGTGACGGCTCCGGCAAGTCGACGCAGGCCGAGCTGCTCGCGGCGTGGCTGGGGGAGCAGGGTCGCACGGTGATGCGCACGCGCGAGCCGGGCGGAACAGAGGTCGGTGTCGAGATCCGTGAGATCGTGCTGCACCACCGCGGGCACATCGCCGCGCGGGCCGAGGCGCTGCTCTACGCCGCCGACCGTGCCCACCACATCGAGACGGCCGTGCGGCCGGCCCTCGCCCGCGGCGAGGTCGTCATCCAGGACCGCTACATCGACTCATCCGTGGCCTACCAGGGAGCGGGGCGGGTTCTCGGCGGCGACGAGGTGCGCGAGCTCTCGCTCTGGGCGACCGAGGGGCTGCTGCCCGAGCTCACCGTGCTGCTCGACCTCGACGAGACGGTGGCGCGCGGCCGGCTGGATGCCGCGCAGAAGCGCTTCGACCGGCTCGAGGCCGAGAAGGGCGCATTCCACGCCCGCGTGCGTGAGGCGTTCCTTGCGCTGGCAGCAGCGGAGCCGGAACGCTTCCTCGTCGTGGATGCCGCTCTGCCCGTCGACGAGATCGCGGCGCTCATCCGCGCCCGCGTCGCCACGCTGCTCGGCTAGACCCAACCGACCAATCGTCGCGCCGCGCCGGCGTCCTCGGGCGTCGGCGGCCGACGGTACCCTTGAAGGGTGACGGTGTGGAGTGAACTGACGGGGCAGGCAGAGGCCATCGCGCTGTTCCGTGCCGCCGCAGACTTCCAGCCGGGAGCGGCCGCTGACGCAGAGCGCGCCGCCGCGGACTCCACGGCATCCGGCCCGCACAACCAGATGACGCACTCCTGGCTGATCACCGGCCCCGCCGGTTCCGGCCGCTCGAATCTGGCCTACGCCTTCGCCACGGCGCTGCTGAGCGGCAACCCGGACGGCGACGACGCGACCGCCGCACAGGTCGCGGCGCGCAGCCACCCCGACCTCCAGGTGCTCACCACCGAGGGCGTCATCATCAAGATCGCCGATGTGCGCGAGACGGTGCGGCGCTCGCACTACTCGCCGTCGGTCGGCCGCTACCGCGTGATCATCGTCGAGGACGCCGACCGCATGGCCGAACACGCATCCAACGTCCTGCTCAAGGAACTCGAGGAACCGCCGGAGCGCACCGTGTGGATCCTCTGCGCGCCGAGCGAGGCCGACCTGCTGCCCACGATCCGGTCGCGGGTGCGCAGCGTGCGCCTGCGTGTTCCGAGCGTCGCGGATGTCGCAGAGCTGCTCGTGAAGCGCAACGGTGTCAGCGCCGAGCTGGCCGAGCGCGCGGCCCGCGAGGCGCAGAGTCACATCGGCATGGCGCAGCGTCTGGCGACCAGCGCCGAGGCGCGTGACCGCAGGCACGAGACGCTGGTGACGGCGCTCAACGTGCGCACCGTGTCCAACGCGGTGATGGCCGCAGCGCGGTTGATGGCGATCGCCGGCGACGACGCGGAGGCGATCACGCTGCAGCGCGACGCCGCCGAGCGCGAGCACACGCTGCGTTCGCTCGGCATCGCGCCCGGCCAGGCGATCCCGCCCGCCCTCCGCGGCCAGATCAAGGCGCTCGAAGACGACCAGAAACGGCGGGCGAAGCGGAGCCTGCGCGACGGCATCGACCGGATCCTCGTCGACCTCTCCTCGCTGTACCGCGACGTGATCATGCTGCAGCTGGGGCGAACGGATGCCGTCATCAACCGCGAACTCGGCAGCAAGCTCGACGAGGCGGCCACCCGCAGCTCGCCCGCAGAAACGCTTGCCACACTGGACGCGATCACGATCGCCAGGCAGCGCATCGAGGCGAACGTCGCACCCCTGTTGGCGCTCGAGGCGATGCTCGTGTCGTTCCGTCGGCCCTGAGCTCCGGCCGAGAACCCGGCACCTGCACCGGTGGCCAGACCACACCCGGTAGACAGACACCCAGAGCCCAGAACCCAGATCACCAGGAGAGAGTGAAGACGTTGACGATTGCCCCAGGATCTTCGCCAGCCAGCACCGCACAGCGCAGCCTCAGGCGCCGCGTCGGCACCGCGATGGCCGGCGCCCTCGTCACCGTGCTCACCCTCTCCGGCTGCGTCACCGCGTTCCTGCCCGAACCGCCTCCGGCCACATCGACCCCGACGGGGGAGGACGTCGACGCGGCCCTTCAGCCGTTCTATTCCCAGAGGGTGAGCTGGAGTGGCTGTGGCGGCGGCATGCAGTGCGCGACCGTCGAGGCTCCGCTGGACTGGGCAGAGCCGGCATCCGGATCCATCGAACTGGCCCTCGTACGGCAGCCGGCGTTGGGCGAGAAGATCGGCTCGCTGCTCGTCAACCCGGGCGGTCCCGGCGGTTCCGGCTACAGCTTCGTCAAGGACTCGGTCGACTATGCGACCGATGAGCGCCTGCAGGAACGCTTCGACGTGGTCGGCTTCGACCCGCGCGGCGTCGGGCGTTCCACCGGCGTGAGTTGCTACGACGCCGCGGGCATGGACGAGTACCTCTACGGCGTCAGCGCGAACGAGCGCGGCAGCGACGCGTGGATCGCCGAGATGACGGAGTCGGCCACGAGCTTCGGCCAGGCGTGCGCCGACGGAACCGGCGCCCTGCTGGCCCAGGTCGGCACCGAGAACGCCGCGCGCGACCTCGACCTGCTGCGGGCGGTTCTCGGCGACGAGAAGCTGTTCTACCTCGGGTACTCCTACGGCACATTCCTCGGTGCCGTCTACGCAGAGCTGTTCCCCGGCAAGACCGGGCGGCTCGTGCTCGACGGTGCGATCGACCCGTCGACGAGCAACTTCGAGGTCACCAAGACGCAGGCGCAAGGCTTCGAGAGTGCGCTCAGGGCCTATCTGACCGACTGCCTGCAGAGCAGCGAGTGCCCGTTCGACGGCACCGTCGAGAGCGGCATGGAGACGGTCGGAGCCCTGCTCGACTCGGTCGACGCCAGCCCGATCCGGGCGGCAGACGGGCGGCAGTTGGGCGGCAGCACCCTCTTCACGGCCATCATCTACCCGCTCTACGACGCCAACGCCTGGGGCATGCTCAGCGACATGTTCGAGAGCGTCATGCACGGCGACGCCGAGATGGCGTTCGAGTTCGCCGACGCCTACAACGGGCGCAACGCTGACGGCTCGTACAGCGACAACTCGACCGAGGCGTTCATGGCCGTGAACTGCATGGACTACAGCTACAACGCCGACCCCGCTCTCATGCGCGAGCAGGCGGTGTCCATGGATGAGGCGGCGCCCGTGATCGGACGCTACATGTCCTACGGCGACATCAGCTGCGCCAGTTGGCCGTACGCGTTCCAGGGTGAACGCGGGGAGATCCACGCGGAGGGTTCGGCCCCGCTCCTCGTGATCGGAACGACCAATGACCCCGCGACGCCCTATGTGTGGGCCGAGGCACTGGCCGAGCAGTTGGAGAACGGGCACCTCGTGACGTACACGGGCGAGGGGCACACCGCGTACAACAAGTCCAACGAGTGCATCGCCGACACGGTTGATGACTACCTGATCGACGGGACTGTGCCGACGGCCGACCCGATGTGCTGACACGGGCCGATGGAGCGGGGCCGACGGGCCGCGCGAGGGCTGATGCGCTGAGCCGACGCTGAGGTATGGTGTGGCGATGGAGCACGCGTGAGCGGCCAGGACGCGCACGGTGGCGGCCCAGCGGTCACGATCGCCGTCGTCATTCCGTCGCGCAACGACGCTCCGATGCTGGCCGTCTGCCTGGCCCACCTGGCCGCCCAGACCCGCCAGGCCGACCAGATCATCGTCGTCGACAACGCGAGCACCGACGAGACCGCTGCCGTCTGCGCCGCTGCGGGCGTTCGCCGGATCTACTGGCCGGAGGTCGGGGTCGCCGGGGCATCCGCGCACGGCTTCGACGCAGCGGATGCCGGCATCCTGGCCCGGATCGACGCGGACTCCCGCCCGGCAGCAGACTGGCTGGCCCTGGTCGAGTCGGCACTCGGAGACGCCCCGACGCTGACCCTGCTCACCGGTCCAGGCGACTTCTACGGCGGGCCCAGGGTGGTGCGCTGGTTGGGGCGGACGCTGTACCTGGGCGGCTACTTCCACGCGGTCGGATTCCTGCTCGGACACCCACCGGTGTTCGGCTCCAACTACGCGATGACCGCCGACGTCTGGGCGCGGATCGGGCCGGCCGTCGTGCGTGATGTGCCCGGCATCCACGACGACCTCGACGTCTCGTATCTGGTGCGTCCCGACATGGAGGTGCGGTTCGATCCGACGCTACGGATGCCTGTCTCTGCCCGCCCCTTTCGCAGTTGGGGCGCACTGGGACAGCGCCTGGGCAAGGCCTGGCTGACGTTCCGGCACGAGTTCCGCGCGGAGAGACCGCTCCGTCGCAGGCGGACACGGCGCGACTGGGCGCGCAGCCACCCCGGTCACGGCTGACCGCGCGCTACGACGGCCCGGCGCTACGGCGCTACGGCGCTACTGCTCTGCCGAGGCGTAGAGCGCGACGAGGTCGCGGCACAGCTGATGCGGTGAGGTCTCGCACGGGCTGTGGCCGGTCGGGTAGACGGCGAACTCGGCGCCGAGCGAACGGGCGAACTCGGCGTGCAGCGCCGTCGGCCAGAGATCGTGTTCGCCGACCGCGACGAGCTTGGGCAGTTCGGCGCGCGAGAGCGGAACACTGATGTCGGGATTGCGCCGCATCAGGTCGACGATGTCGCGCACCGAATCCGTCCTGGTGAGCGCGAAACGCTCCCGGACGAAGCGCAGACGGCCGGGCGAGACGGGGACGAGGTTGCGCCGGATGCCCCACATCATCAGCGCAGCCCCCACGCGGGCGTTCGCGAGTCCGGTCGCCGGACCGATCCTGCTGACGCCGCGGAAACTCTGCCCGGACAGGGGAGGGCAGCTGAGCAGGGTCAGGCTGGCGAAGCGATCCGGGGCCGTCGCGAACGCCAGCCCGGCGACGACGCCGGCGAAGGAGTACCCGACCACATGGGTGGGGCGATCGAGCTGCCGGAGAACGGCCAGGAGGTCGTTGACGAAGAGCTCATGGTCGTAGTGGGCCCGGGGAGGCGTCAACGCCTCCGGCCCGGCGGCGGCCGACTGGTACTGCCCGGCCAGGTCGAAGCTCAGGGTGAAGTAGCCAGCGGCGGCCAGGAGCGGCATCATGAGCACGAAGTCCTCCTTGGACCCCGTCGCCCCCGGCACCAGCAGCACGGGCTGCGCCCCTTCATCGCCGCAGCTGATCATGGCCAGCGGCCCGCTCGGCGCCGCGAACGTCGTTGCGCGAAAACCGGCAGGCAGCACCGACCAGTCGAAGTCCTGCAGCGCGGCGTCCGCTGTGGCTGCGGCATCCAACGGCGCCCCGGCGAGATTCGCGCCCCCGCCATGGGGGTGTTCGTCGTCGGCCCACTCGGCTGGACTGCCCACGGTCACCTCCGGTTCGCGTCGGGAGAGTTACCAAGAATGCTAGACCTTCACCGGCTAGACCTTCACTGTCACCGCCGTGATGAAGGATTGCAGGCGCCTGTAGACCTCCTGCGACTCCGGGTAGCGGAAGTTCTGCTGCCAGGTGTGCTCGGTGTTCGTGCTGTCCCAGCCGTAGACGAGCGTGTCGACGTGCACGCCGTGTTCCCGAAGGCGCGTGATCAGGTTCATGTTGGACGCATAGAAGAAGTCGCGTTCGGATGTCGTGATGAACACCGGCGGGCAGCGGGAGTCCAGCCACTCGATCGGTGACATGTAGTGCGCGGCCTCGCGCAGCCGCCGGTGTCGCTGCGCGGCCGTCGAGCCGCTCGGCGCCGTGCTCTGCGGCAGGAGCATGCGGATGAAGTTCAGGCTCATGACGAAGCCCTTGTCGAAGAACACGGAGAAGTCCACGATGCTGCAGTGCTGAACTAGGCCCTTCAGCTGTGCAGCGGGCACCGCGGGCACCAGCCCGTGGTGCTCGGCCAGTTCCGGTTGGAAACTGGCCGCGGTCATCAGCGCCGAGATCTGCCCGCCGGCGGAATCGCCGCCGAGCACGATGCGCTGCGCATCGCCGCCGTAGCCGTCGATCTCCGCGCTCACCCAGCGCAGTGCGGCGTTGGCGTCCTCGAGCACATGGCCGAGGTGGAAGTGGGGTGCCATGCGGTAGTTGACGTTGACGACGACCACGCCGCCTGCCGCCTGGCGGGCGCAGTACTTGGTGAGGGAAGCCTTGTCGCCGGAGGTCCAGCCGCCGCCGTGGAAGTACACATAGACGGGCAGGGCGCCGCCGTGATCGCCCGCGTGTTCGGCCGCGGCATCCGGGGCCATCACGTCGAGGCGGTGCGAGCGGATGCCGTCGCCGACGAAGTCGATGTCGTGCCAGTAGCGCACGCCGGTGATGGGCTCGGCATTGAAGCGGCGCCGTTCGCCCGGGCTGACGGCGTGCATGAGCACGCGCCATACCCAGACGGGCACGCGGCGCAACACGCCTCTGGCACGGCGGCCGACGGCGAACACGCCGCCCGGATCCGCCCGACCCCGTTCAACCACGCGCACACACTACGCCCGCGCACTGGGATTGCGCTCAGCGTTCGCTGTGTTCCGGCGGGGGAGTCATGGACGGAGGAGTTGGACGCTTCGCCGCGGCGTCGCTGCCGTCGACGACGGAGCGCATGAACGCACTGAGCTCGCCGGCGATGAGGGCGGGCTCCTCCCAAGCCAGGAAATGCCCGCCACGGCCCGGGCTCGAGTAGTGACGGATGTCGCTGGCCGCCCGTTCGGCGATGGAACGCACGAAGCCGCTCATCCCCGGCTCATGGCTGACCGTGACCGCGACGGGGACGGTGATCGTCGGGCGCGGGCCGTTGTGCGGGTAATCCAGATACTGCCGGAATGACGTCCCGATGCACTCCGTCGCCCAGTACAAGGTCAGGATCGTGCACAGTGTGTCCTTGTCGAACCGCGACTCCAGGTCGCCGTCACAGTCGCTCCACGCCCGATACTTGTCGATGATCCAGGCGGCGAGCCCCGCCGGCGAGTCGGCCAGCGCGGCGGCGATCGTGTCAGGGCGAGTGCCCATGATGGCGCTGTAGCCGCCGTCCTGCGCGTCGTACAGGGGTTCTGCGTCGAGAAACGCCTGCTCCTCAGCCGTGATCGGACCCGCCTCGAAATCGGCCGGGAACGGCCCGTGAGTCATGTGCAGTCCGGCGAGATGCTCGGGGTGCAGTGTGGCGAGCCAGCTGCTCGCCACGCCGCCGATGTCGCCGCCGAAGGCGAAGTACCGCTCGTAGCCGAGGGTTTCCGTCATCAGCAGATGAAACTCCTCCGCGATGCTCGCACGGGTGGCCGGACCCTGCGGAAGCTCGGAGAAGAGAAAGCCCGGCAGCGATGGAATGACAACGTCGACATCGAGCAGCTCTGACAATGGCAACATCTCGATGAAACTGCTCGGCCAGCCATGGGCGAGCAACACCGGCGGCCGAGTCGGGTCGCGACGCACGTGAACGAAATGCTGTCCCCGTTCGATGAACTGCGGGTAGCCATTGAGCCGGGCCTCGGCTGCCGCCCAGTCAAAGTCGTGCGCCCAGTAGTCCAGCAGCGACCGCAGGTATCCGGCGTCGGTCCCTGCCTCCCAGCCGGAGGCACTCGGCGATGAGTATCGGGTGTTGAGCAACCGGGATCGCAGATCCTCGAGAACGTCCGATGGAATGGAGATGGTGAACGCTGCCATGATCCGACGATAGCGTCCGGCCGTGGCGATGACCGGCAACCCATCCATCGCCGGAAGCACAAAAAGGGCCAGGATCCGTGTGGATCCTGGCCCTTTTTCGCTGGGCCGCCTGTGGGAATCGAACCCACGACCTTCTCATTACGAGTGAGACGCTCTGCCGACTGAGCTAAGGCGGCGTGGCACACATGCGATTTCTCGCGTGGATGGCACAGCAATAAAGCTTAGCTGACGTTTGGAGCGTTTTTGTACAGCAGCGCTACGCTCACACCATGAAAGCGAATCCATACCGGACGATTCTGGGCACGATGGGCTCAGTCGGCGTGCTTCTCGGCGTGCTTCTCGTCGCATTGGGGAGCGGCCCATTCGCCGGGGGAGGGCTCATGGCCTTCGGCACCGTGATCTCGGTGATCGGCCTGGTCACCGTGGTCGGGTGGACGGTGCTCTCCGGCGTCGAATGGACGATGCGGGAACGCGAGGCCAAGGCCGAAGCCGATCCGGCGCCACGGGACCACTAGAACAGCCGCGCCGATCGGTCGCCACATAGACCGGCGGCAGCACTATGCTGAGCCGGTGACTACGACGACGACTTCACTGCGCTGGGGAATTCTTGCGACCGGCGGCATCGCCCACCTGTTCACCTCCGATCTGGTGCTCAACGGGCACACCGTGCAGGCGGTCGGCTCGAGGCGAGCGGATGCCGCGGCCCAGTTCGCCGCCGAGTTCGGAATCCCGAACGTGCACGCCAGCTACGACGAGCTCGTCGCCGATCCAGAGGTCGACGTGATCTACGTTGCCTCCCCGCACCCCTTCCACGCCGAGCACGCGACCCTCGCCCTGAACGCGGGCAAGCACGTGCTCGTCGAGAAGCCGTTCACGTTGAACGCGGACGAGGCCCGCGAGTTGGCCGCCCTCGCCGAGAGCACCGGTCTCGTGATCCTGGAAGCCATGTGGACCCGCTTCCTGCCGCACATGCAGCGCATCCGCGAGATCCTCGCCGCCGGAACGATCGGCACCGTGCGCAGCCTCATCGCCGACCACACGCAGAAGCTCTCCGAAGACCCGCAGCACCGCCTCAACTCGCTCGAGCTCGGCGGCGGCGCCCTGCTCGACCTCGGCATCTACCCGGTCTCCTTCGCGTCATCGCTGTTCGGCACCCCCGCGAGCATCCAGGCCTCCGCCACATTCAAGGCGACCGGCGCAGACGCCCAGGTGGCGACCCTGTTCCATTACGAGAGCGGCGCCATCGCCTCGACGCTCTCTGCCAGCGACACGAAGGGGCCGAACCGCGCGACGATCCTCGGCACCGATGGGCGCATCGAGATCGACGGTGTCTGGTACTCGCCGACCAGCTTCCGCGTGCTCGACTCCGTCGGAGCCGTCATCGAGCACTACGTCTCCGAGGTCAACGGGCGCGGCATGCACTACCAGGCGCAGGCGATCGAGGGTCTGATCGCGGCCGGCGAGCGGGTCGATGTGCGGATGCCGATCGACGAGACCGTGCAGATCATGCAGACGCTCGACGACATCCGGGCCCAGATCGGCCTCAAGTACCCGGGCGAATGACCGCGGTCGCCCGGCGCGTCAGCGTCGGGCGGTGGCCGTCCACGGTGCGCACAGGCTGGCCCCGTAAAATACTCGGGTGCCTGATTCCGACGAGCTGAACCCGACCCCGCCCGGTCCCTCCGCGCCCGCGTCTGCTGCGGGCGCCGCTGCGAACGGTTCCGGTCTGCTCGCGCGCCTGCGCGCACACCCGCGCGCAACGATGATCGCGGGTGGAACGCTCGCGCTCGTGCTCTTCGGCGGCATCGCCGTCGCAGCGGGCCGCGCCGTCGGGGCGCCGGTCGCTGCCTCCGCGCCCACCGGGACCCCGACCCCACCGCCCCCCCCGACTCCGACGCAGACGGCGCGCCCAGCGCCGGCGGCGGCGCCGGCCGCGAGCATCGTGCGCACGTGCTCCGTTGCCGATCTCGCCAGCGATCCCCGCCTCGGCAGCTTCCAGGCCCAGGTGCGCAACGCCGCAACGGGCGCTGTCCTCTACGACCGGGGCGGCAACACGGCCTCCCGGGCGGCCAGTGTGCTCAAGGTGCTCACATCGGCCGCCGCTCTCGAGGTGCTCGGCCCCGACTACCGCGCGACCACGACCGTCGTGAAGGGCGCAGAGCCGGGCTCCGTCGTGCTCGTCGGCGGGGGCGACATCACGCTCAGCCGCACACCGAGCGGTGACGAGTCGGCCTACGCGGGAGCCGCCCACCTCGACGATCTTGCCGCTCAGGTCGAGGCGGCCTGGGCCGCAGACCCGGCGAACCCGCCGTTGACGAAGCTCATCCTCGACTCCTCCATGTTCGGCGGTGCCGAGTGGCAGCCGAGCTGGGACAGCAAGGAACTCTGGGACGGCTACATGCCCCCCATCACGGCGCTGCAGGTCGACGGCGACCGCGACAACCCGTACAACAACACCTCGAGCCGCAGCGAGGACCCGATCGGCCGCGCCGGTGAGGCCTTCGCCGCCGAGCTGGGCGGTGTCAGCATCGAACGCGGAACGGCCCCAGCGGGCGCCGCCCAGCTGGGCGCGGTCCAGTCGCAGCCGGTCTCGACGCTGGTGCAGCAGACGCTCATCGTCTCCGACAACGCGATCGCCGAGATGCTCGCCCGCCTCGTCGCCGTGGAATCCGGCGCAGGCAACAGCTTCGAGTCAATCCAGGCCGGCGTGCTGCAGGGGCTCGCCGCCTACGGCATCGACACCGCCGGCATCGTCATCGTCGACGGTTCGGGTCTGAGCGACGACAACGCGGTGCCGCCGAACTACCTCACTCAGCTCTTCATGAAGATCAACGCGCGCGAGGGCAACCTCGGCGTGCTCTTCGACGGCCTCCCCGTCGCCGGCCAGTCGGGATCGCTCTCCTACAGCGACCGTTTCACCGGCGACAGCGCGGTGGCCGACGGCGCCGTCTTCGCCAAGACCGGGTGGATCGACACCGGGTACACGCTCTCCGGCGTCATCCACGCGGCCGACGGAACTCCGCTCACCTTCGCGATCTACGCCCTCGACGACGTCGATGACAGCGCCAAGACGGCGATCGACGCCCTCACCGCCGGCTTCTACAGCTGCGGTGACCGCCTCTCCAACCAATAGCCAGCACGGCGTAGCACGGCGGCCGGCGGAGCGCCAGCGGCTGAAGCCCTGAGCCGCTCCGTGGCACAGTCGTCAATAATGGAGTGACGGCTAGAGCAGTTGGAGGCGATCGTGAGCAGGGCTCTCTTCATCATCGATGTGCAGAACGACTTCACGGAGGGCGGTGCCCTCGGTGTCGAGGGCGGGGCGGCCGTGGCATCCGGCATCACCCGCTACCTCGCGGAGCACGCCGCCGACTACGGGACGATCTTCGCCTCCCGCGACTGGCATGACCAGGGCAACGACAACGGCGGGCACTTCGCCACGGATGCCGACCCCGACTTCGTCGACACCTGGCCGGCGCACTGTGTTGCCGGCACGCCCGGCGCCGACTACCACCCGGCGCTCGACACCGCCGCGGTCACATTCCACATCCGCAAGGGGCAGGGCAAGCCGGCGTACTCGATCTTCGAGGGGGTCACCGAGGAGGGCGAGAGCGTTCACACGCTGCTCACCGAGCGCGGCGTGACGCACGTGGACGTCGTCGGCATCGCCACCGACTACTGCGTGCGTGCGAGCGCGCTGGACGCGCTCGAGCACGGCCAGCACGTGCGCGTGCTGAGCAACCTCGTGGCCGGCGTGGCCGCGGAGAGCAGCACGGCGGCGCTGGCGGAGCTCGGCCATGCCGGCGCCGAGATCGTGGAGTCTGCCGCGGATGCCGGCACGGCGACCCCCGCTAACTGAGAGACCCCCGCTGATGGAGCCTGTCGAAATCAGGGTGTCGACAAGCTCTACCAACGGGGGTTCGCCCAACCAGCGGGGGTGCGGCTACAGCGTGTGGCCGAGCTTGAAGTCGCCGTCTTCCTTGCGCGTGTAGGAGAAGCCGTCGGCGCCGACGGTCACCTCCATCTCGGAGTCGTCGGTGCGCGCAACGAGCGGCTGCGGCTGCCCGTCGAGGTCGAGCACCAGCGATGCATCGGTGTACCAGCTGGGCACGACCGGGTTGCCCCACCAGTCGCGGCGCTGGTTGTCGTGCACGTCCCAGGTGACGACGGGGTTGTCCGGGTCACCCGTGTAGTAGTCCTGCGTGTAGATCTCGACGCGGTGGCCGTCCGGGTCGCGCAGGTACAGGTAGAACGCATTGGAGACGCCGTGGCGGCCGGGGCCGCGCTCGATCGTGTCCGACTTGCGCAGGGCCCCCAGCTTGTCGCAGATCGCGATGATGTTGTGCTTCTCGTGCGTTGCGAATGCGACGTGGTGCATGCGCGGGCCGTCACCGCCGGTCATCGCCGTGTCGTGCACGGTGGGCTTGCGGCGCATCCACGCGGCGTAGGTGGTGCCTGCCTCATCCTGGATGTCCTCCGTGACGCGGAATCCGAGGTCCTCCATGTAGGCGACGGCGCG
>JBEVGZ010000105.1:0-6999 GCA_040511515.1 Microterricola sp. | reverse complement strand
CTGTTCCGGCAATGAGCTTTTCGAGCTCTGCACGCATCACCTCGCGGGTGAGCGCGTCAACAGCACCGAGCGGCTCGTCCATGAGGAGAATGCGCGGCTCTGCAACAAGCGCGCGGGCCAGGCCGACGCGCTGTTGCATTCCGCCAGAAAGCTCACGGGGGTAGGAGCGTTCGAAGCCCTTCAGCCCAACGAGTTCAATGGCGTCTTGTACCTGCTGTGTGGTGTCGACGCCCCGAAACTTCTTTTGCATTTCGAGGCCGAACCGCACGTTGTCGAAGACCGTGCGCCACGGGAGCAGCGCGTAATCCTGGAACACAACGGCACGGTCGGGGCTGGGGCCGGCGACGGGTTGGCCGTCGACGAGCACCTCGCCCTCTGTTGCCTTGACCAAACCGGCGATCACGTTCATCACGGTGGTCTTGCCACAGCCGCTGGGGCCGAGCACGGTTACGAACTCACCTTCGTTGATGGTGAGGTTCACGTCTTCAACTGCGGTGAGTGTCTCGCCGGTTCTGGCAATGTTGTACCGAACGGTGAGGCCCTTCACCTCGATGAGTGGTCGTGGGGCGGACGGTGCCGCTGGAGCAGATGGAGCAGTCATTGCTTCTCGTTCTTTCGTCGAAACGGTTCACGGTCGCCTTTGACAGTGACGGGATGGCACTTTCTCAGTGACCGTTGGGACAGAAGGACATGCGGCGTCAATTGGATTCTGGATACAGAACCAATTCTGCCGTGACTAGCGGAATTTCGGTAGGACCTCCTTGCCGAGCAGCTCGATCTGCTCGAAGAAGCGATCGAACTTGAAGCGGAAGTCGAACACGAGGTGGTCGACACCGGTGGCCTGGAACTTGCGCACCTCGTCGACCACGTCCTCCGGGCTGCCGGCGATGAGCTGGCCACTCAGGTCCTCGACGGTCTCGAACACGCCCGACGGCGGCTTCACGGCGAACTTGGCCTTGTTCGCCCAGGCCAGGAGCCCGGGCACGTTGACGTCCTTGAGCGCCTCGGCGCGGGTGTCCTCGATGCTGGTCGGCGGGATGACGGCAATGGTCGGCATCGGCCGGCCGTTCTCGTTCGTCATCTCACGCATCACGTCCATGCGCTTCTCGATCGAGGCGAGAGAGATGCGGCCCGGCATCCAGCCGTCGGCGTACTCGGCGGCGAGACGGGCAGAGCGCGGGGTCGCGCCGCAGTACCAGAACGGCACACGGCCGCCGACCGGCTTCGGTTCGATCGTGACGTTGTCGAACTTGAAGATGCCATCGTCATAGCTCACGTCGTTCTCGGTGAAGACGCGCTTGAGGATCTCGGCGTTGGAGCGCACCATCTCGACGCGGTTCATGTCGCCCCAGCCGATCGCCTCGAACTCGTGGTCGAAGGTGCCGGCGCCGAAGCCGAGGATCAGGCGCGGGCCGACCAGCTGCGTGATCGTACCGGCCATCAACGCGGTCACCAGTGGGTGACGGAACGGGATCAGCGAGCCGGTGCCGAGCTCGATCTTGTTGGTGACGGCGCCGATCGCGGTGAGCGTCGTGAGCGCGTCGTAGAAGGTGCGGTTGGGCTTCTCCATCTCGCCATGCGGCTCGAAGACCAGGTGGTCACGCACCCAGACCGAGTCGAAGCCGAGCTCCTCGGCTCGCTTGGAGCCCTCGAGTAGCTTCTCTTTGCTCGCCTCTTCGCCGAAGTGCGGCAACAGCAGACCAAACTTCATGGTGATTCCTTACTTGTCGTGTGCTTCCTGTACGTGTGGATGACTCGGTGATGCGTGTGGGGCGGATGCCGCCGGGGCCACGGCTAGGGGCGTGCGGCGGCGATCTTGCCGGTTCCTGGCAGACCGATCACCGTCCCGTCGGCGTAGACCTCGGTGCCGCGCACGATCGTGCGCTCGATCCGGGCCGAGATGGTGCGCCCGTTGTATGGCGTCCAGCCGATCTTCGACAGCACGTCGTCGTCGGTGATGGTCCACTCCTCGGCCATGTCGGCGATCACGATGTCGGCGTCTGCGCCGACGGTGAGCGTGCCCTTGACCCCGGCGAGGCCGAACTTCGCGGCAGGAACCTCTGCCACCATCTCGACCACGCGGTCGAGGGTGAGCTGGCCTTTGTTCACGGCGTCGAGCATGAGCTCGTAGTAGTACTGGATGCCGGGCGTTCCCGTGTGGGCGCTCCACATCTCGGTCCAACCGATCTCCTTCTCTTCACGCGTGTGCGGGGCGTGGTCGGACGAGGCGATGTCGATGGTTCCGTCGCGCATGCCGTCCCAGACCGCGGCACGGTTGTCGTCGGGCACCCAGTACGAGAGCGCATACGGCCCGAGCGTCTCGACGTCGTTCCAGGTGGAGAGGAACGGGGCCCAGTGGTTCACCTCGCAGGTGACGTCGACACCGCGTTCCTTGGCGCGGCGCACGGCCTCGATCGAACGACGTGTCTGAATGTGGGCGATGTGCACCGGGCATCCGGCTGCCTCGGCGAGACGCAGCACCACGTCGACGGCGGTGTCCCAGATCACGCCTTCACGCGCCGCATAGGCCGTCGCGTAGCCCTGAGGGGTGTTCTCGCCGCGGGCCAGGATCTCGCCCTCGATGTAGTCCATCAGCGACTGGTCGTGCGGGTGCACGATGAAGCGAAGCCCGGTCGTGGCGATCCTGTCCATGATCTGCAGCAGGTGGCCGTGGTCGTGAATGCCGGTGCCCGCCGGGTGCGGGTAGGTGCGCCCGGTGTCGACGACCATGTAGATCTTGTACGCGCGAATCCCCATCTCGCCCATGGGCACGATGTCGTCGAACTTGGTGGGCGCCGGGTTGTGGTTCCAGTCCACGATCGACGAGCTCTCGTATCGCTCGAACACATCGCGCAGGGTCTCAACGTCGATTGTGGGCGGTGCGAGGTTGGGCATGCCGAAGATCGTCGTCACGCCGCCGGCCGCAGCCTGGCGGGTGGTGGTGAGGATGTCGTCCTTGTGCTCGTAGCCGGGTTCCCGGGTGTGCACGTGCACGTCGACCATGCCTGGCAGCACGACCTTGCCGCGTGCATCGATGGTGCGTGCGGCGTCGAGCGCCACGTCGTGGCCGACGAGGCCCACGATCAGGCCGTCGCGCACGAGCACATCGGCGTCCACGGTTCCGGCGGGGGTGGCGACGCGGCCACCGGCAATTCTCAGGTCGACGCTCATGCCGACACCTCCAGGCTCTCAATCAGGTCGATTCCGGATGCCGCGACATCGCTGCGCAGCACAACATCAGCAGGCCGCACATAGCGCTCAAACCAGGCCACGATGCGGGGCGTTGTCTGCTCCCAGTACTTGTCGTAGGCCGCGTAGTGCGTGGTGTGGTTCTGCATGATGAGCTCTTTGGGGCCACGCGCCGCTTCGTAGAGCGCCTCGGCGTGGTCGGTGGGGGTGGTCGCATCGCCGGCGACACCGATCACCATCAGCGGCGTCGTCAGCGTGCGGGCGGCCTCGATGGGCTTGTAGGCGAGGATCTCCTCCGCACAGCTCAGCGAGATGGCGCTGGGGATCTTGTCGTCGACGTCGGCCTTGATCGTGGTGGCGCGGCGCTCAGGCGTTGGCACCATGATCTCTTCGCGCGGGTGCACCTGGCGGCCGGCGCCGGTGGTGACGCGCAGCTTGGCGTCTTCGTCGAGTGCGGCCAAGAATGCCAGCCACTCGTGCTCCTGGCGCATGCGGTGCAGCCAGTCGGTTCCGTCGGCGACGGGAACCTGGCTGACGGCCGCCTTGATGCGGGGGTCGACGCCGGCGAGCAGAATCGAGTTGCCGCCGCCGGTGCCACCGGTGCCGAAAGCACCGATTGCGTCGGCAATCACGTCGTCGCGAGTGGTGAGGTAGGTCACCGCGTTCACGAGGTCTTGCAGCTGGCGGCCCGGTGAGAGCACGCCCTTGTCCCCTCCGGAGTCACCGAAGCCGCGGTAGTCGAAGATCAGCACGGCGAAGCCGGCAGCCACGAGTGCCTCGTGATAGCGCACGTAGAGCTTGGCGTCCTTCAGGCCCAGCCAGCCCGGCCCCTGCACGATGGCCCGGAACGGGCCGCTGTGCCCGTCCGGGGTGCGCCAGAGGGCCGCGATGGGGTCACCCTCGCTGTAGAAAGTCACGGATTCTGTCTGCATGCTTGTTCTCCTGAACGACGTCGGTCTGGGAATGGTGCGGAAGAGCTGGGGTGCCGTCGGCCCGCTGCCGACGTTCTCCTAGCGATGGAGCTTGGGAATCACCTCGCGGGCAAAGACGTCGATCCACTCGCGTTGGTTGCGGCCGACGTTGTGCAGGTAGACCCGGTCGATGCCGACATCCAGATAGCTCTGGATCACGGCCCGGTGTTCGTCGGGGTCGCTGGAGATGAGCAGGCGGCCCTCGAAATCCTCTGGACGCACGAGCTTGGCGATCTGCTCGAAGTCGAATGGCGAGCGGATGTCGTCTTTGGGGAACTTCATGCCGGCGTTCGGCCACTCGCGCATGGCGTTGGCGAGCGCCTCCTCGTGGCTCGGCGCCCAGGACAGGTGCAGCTGCAAGATGCGCGGCATCGCCGCCGGGTCCTTGCCGACCTCACGGGCACCCTCGGCGAACTTCGCCATCAGCCCAGCGACCTTCTCGATCGGGGCGCCGGGGGTGATGATGCCGTCGCCCTCGCGGCCGGTGCGCTTGGCGGTGATCGGCCCAGAGGTTGCGATGTAGATCGGCGGCCTCTCGTCGAAGGTCCACAGCCGGGTCTTCTCGAGCGTGAAGTGCTCTCCGCGATGCTTGACGTCCTTGCCGCTGAAGAGCTTCTTGATGATGCTGATGGCCTCCCACATCCGGGCGATGCGCTCCGGCGCCTCTGGCCAGTAGCCGCCGACGATGTGCTCGTTCAGCGCCTCGCCGGAGCCGAGCCCGAGCCAGTGCCGACCCGGGTACATGGCGGCAAGGGTTGCGGATGCCTGGGCGACCAGTGCCGGGTGCGCTTTGAAGGACGGGCAGATGACGCCGGGGCCCACGTCGCCTCGAGTCCGTTCGGCGACGGCTGTGAGCACGTTCCAGACGTAGGCTGCCTGCCCCTGCGCCGGCACCCACGGCTGGAAGTGGTCGGCGGCCATGACACCGTCGAAACCGGCCTGCTCGGCGACCTGACACAACTCGACAAGTTCCCGCGGGTGGAACTGCTCACTCATGGCGGCATAACCGACCTGGACCGCTGACATGACACCTCCTCGAGCCGCTGAAAGGTCCAGAGCTATGGACCGTTCGGCCGGGGAAAGACACCCCGGCTTGGAGCGTTGATTCATACTGTCGTATTTTGGATCCAGAATCCAGTCTTTGTTGGTTTTTCCTTCAAGCGGTGCGCGGCGCGGCCCGCGCAGCATCGGCGGGCCGGCCCCGCGTGCCCCGGAACCGGGCGCGCTGAAGCGCTGCACTCACCTGTTTTCGGCGTCGCCAGAGCGGACCATCGGGTGGTGCCGACGCCGGCCGGCTGTGGCGCGGCAGAGGGGCCGGTGACTCAGTCTCGCGGCTCGAGCAGCAGCACGACGCCGTCGCAGACGGCCTGCAGGTGGCGGGCAAGCACGTCGACCGCGGCATCCGCATCGCCGCCGGCCACCACGTCCACGAGCGCACCGTGGCTGTGACCGTGCACCGAGTCCATGCGTCGACCGAGCAGGTAGCCGCCCACCTTCAGGCGCAGGTCGGCGATGATCTGCGTGAGCATCGGCCGGCTCTCGCCGCCGTAGAGCTCGTCGTAGAAGCGGTTGCGGGCCTCGACGAACGCGTGCCCTTCACCCTGGGCGTCGGCGTCGATGGCCAGCGCTCGCAGTCTGGCCAGCCGGTCCGGCGTCATCGTGCGGATCGCCTCGCGCAAGGCGAAGCCCTCGAGCACGGTGCGCAGCTCGTAGATCTCCCGCACCTGCTCCTCGGAGAGCGTGCTCACCATCGCGCCGCGACGCTCGTGGAAGATCACAAGCCCCTCGGCCTCGAGCTGGATCAGCGCCGAGCGCACGGGCAGCCGCGAGACGCCGATCGCCTCGGCGAGTGTTTCCTGACGGAGCTTCTCCCCCGGCGCGAGCGCCCCGGAGAGGATGGCGTCTTTGAGGACCTCGTAGACCATGGATCCCACCGACCGGTAGCCGCTCGAAAACTCTCGCGCGAGTTGCTCGAGGCTGGCTTTGCCGCGCTGTACGTCGACGCGGTCGGCGTCGATGATGTCTGCGTTGCCAGAACCGACTTCGATGCCGCTGCTGTTCGTCAAGCGGTCCCCCTGAACTTTCGTTGTGACGAGGCCCCACTCCGACCGCACGACTGGCGACGGCATGCAGAATGCAGGCGGGGCCATTCTCGCCCCATTGGATCCAAAATGCAACAACACGTCCGGCCTCGGCCCGCTGGCGTCGGAACACCGCGCGGGAATGCGCGGCCACACCGTTAGCGTTGCAGAGGTGGGCGTCGCAGACAGCGGGCCGCATCGAAGGGCTCCATGTCACGCGACACCTCCTCAGCTCCCCCCGGCGACGCCGAGCGTTCAGACGTGGGTGAGGCACACGCAGCTGCGCCCGGAAGCCCTGACGCGCCCTGGCTGAGCGAGGCCGAGCGCCGCGAGCTGAGCAAGCGCACGCCGGATTCGGCCATTGTCTTCGCCCTCGCCTTCACCGGCCTCGTCGCCTCGTTCATGATGACGCTCATGACTCCGCTGCTGCCAGAGCTGCCGCACCTGCTCAGCAGCACCGGCAGCCCGATCTCCAGCACCGACGCGATGTGGGCTGTGACGGCAACGCTGCTCTCCGCGGCGATCTTCACCCCGATCGGCGGCAGTCTCGGCGACCTCTACGGCAAGCGCCGCATCATCCTGGTGTTGCTGGCCAGCCTCGTGCTCGGATCCGTGATCGCCGCGTTCGCCTCGACGCTCATCCCCCTGGTCATCGGGCGCGCGCTGCAGGGTGCGGGCCTCGGCGTCATCCCGCTCGGCATCAGCGTGCTGCGCGATGTGCTGCACCGCGACCGGCTCGGCAAGGCCGTAGCGCTGGT